>JBJFHQ010000279.1:0-9367 GCA_051893755.1 Oscillospiraceae bacterium | reverse complement strand
GAGAGTGACAAGCTGCTGCTCCTTGGAGGAGGTGAACATCAGCAGATCCTGTAAAAGCTCCTTGTTCATGCCATAACCGTTGTAGATGCCAAACTTGATCTGGATACCGAAGCTCTTCCAGAATTCCTCATACTTTTCGCGGTCGGTGCGGAGCATTTTCAGCAGCTCGTTCTTGATAGTCTTTTCGATAGACTTTGATATCTGCTGGAGCTGTCTGTCGTGCTGGAGCATTTCACGGGAGATGTTGAGGGACAGGTCGGCAGAATCCACAAGACCTTTTACAAAGGAGAAGTGGTCGGGCAGGAGCTCCTTGCACTTGTCCATGATAAGCACGCCGCTGGAATAAAGCTGGAGACCCTTTTCAAAGTCTCTGCTATAGTAGTCGTAGGGCGGCTTTGAGGGGATAAAGAGCAGTGCATCATAGGTCACGCTGCCCTCGTTCTTGGCGTGGACATATTTAAGGGGCTCGTTGTAATCGTGAAATTTTTCGGAATAGAACTTGTTGTAATCCTCGGGTTTTAGCTCGTTCTTGTTCTTTCTCCAGATAGGCACCATACTGTTGAGGGTCTCCGGCTCGATGTATGTATCATACGCCGCATCTGAGTAATCGTCCTCCATAGCATCAGCCTTTCTGGTACGCTTTTCAACGTTCATCTTAATGGGGAAGCGGATATAGTCGGAGTATTTCTTAACAAGGTCCTTGATAGTCCATTCCTGGAGATATTCGCTGTACTTGTCGTCATCGGTATCGTCCTTAAGGGTGAGGATAATTTCTGTGCCCACATCGGACTTGTCGTACTCGTCGATAGTATAGCCGTCTGCGCCCGATGACTTCCATACATGGCCCTTATCGGAACCGAAGGCTCTCGAACGGACCTCGACCTCCTTTGCGACCATGAACGCAGAGTAGAAGCCGACACCGAACTGACCGATGATATCAACGTCCTCCTTAGGCTCGTTGTTTTCGTTCTTGAACTGGAAGGAGCCGCTGTTTGCGATAACGCCCAGATTATTTTCCAGCTCCTCGGCGGTCATGCCGATACCGTTGTCCTTGATAGTGAGGGTACGCGCGTCCTTGTCGGGGATAAGCTCGATCTCAAAATCAGACTTATTCATGCCCACCTTATCGTCGGTCAGGGACATGAAGTACAGCTTGTCGATAGCGTCGCTGGCGTTGGAGATAAGCTCGCGGAGAAAGATCTCTCTGTGAGTATAGATCGAGTTGATCATCATATCCAGCAAGCGCTTGGATTCTGCTTTAAATTCCTTAGTTTCTGCCATTTTAAAACAACTCCCTTTTATCACATTTTTATTATTAGCAATCATCATTATAGACTGTTAGCACTCATTCTCTTTGAGTGCTAATTAAAGTATATACCTTTTCCGATTGAAAATCAAGCTTTTATTTGATTATTTACATTTATTTAATAATCTATACATTTTTGCCTGATGGAACTGTTCTTTTCAGTGAAGAAGCTTGTAGTTATTTGCCTTAGATTTACCAAATATTTTCTATTCACTATTCACTGATTATCTCGTCCGCGATCTCCTTGAATATCGGTCCGCAGGTCAGATTGCCCGATATGCCGTCCTCCGCAACTATCACCGCCGCATAATCCGGCTCATCATAGGGGAAAAATCCCGCAAACCAACAGGTAAGCTCCTCTGCGCCGTCCTCGGAGAAACGTCCCGTCTGCGCAGTGGAGGTCTTTCCTCCTCCGTCTGTGTTTTCGGGTATCGCCGCAGAATTGTCCTTATACAGCGTGTCGTACATGAAGCTTTTAAGCGTATCGGCGGTCTCCTCCGACATTACCCTCGTGAATTTGTTATCGGCGGAGATATCCTCTGCCGCAAAATCAACGGTCCCGTAAATAAGCCGCGGCTCTGGCATCATGCCGCCGTTCGCGATGCCGCAGATAAATCGGCATACCTGCAAAGGCGTCGCGGAAAGCTTCCCCTGACCGAAGCACAGATTAGCCTTCTCTGCAGGAACTGAAAGCTCCTCCACACTCGGAAGATACCCGCTCCCCGAAACGATGCCGCCCAGATCATACTCCTGCCCAAAGCCGCACAGCTGCATGTAGTTTTCAAGAAATTCCGTGGAGATGTTCCTGCCTAAGCTGATAAAGTAGGGATTGCAGCTCTCGACCATAGCGCTGCGCATGTCAAGCCTGCCATGACCTGCCCAGTAGTGACAGCCGAATTCCTGCTCGCCCACCATTATCTTTCCGCTGCATTTCACGGCAAACTCGTCGGAAATTCCGTATTCAAGCGCCGCCGAGGCAATGACCGTCTTGAACACGGACCCCACGCTGTAAGAGGAAAACACCCGATTCACAAAGGGCGCATCATCGCGGTCAAGATAGTCCGCCATACTGTCGATGTCATAAACGGGACGGCTCACCGCAGCGACGATATCCCCGTTCTTCACGTCCATAACGATAATAGCTCCCCTGTCCAGCTTTTCCGCCGCCTTTTCGCATATGCTCTGAATGTCGTAATCAAGCGACAAAACTACTCCCGCCGAACAGTCGATGTCGTTGTCGTATTCAATTTCCGCGCCGTCAAGGACGTTTCCCATAGCGTTCACACTGTATGTGAATCGGGAGCACACCTCATGCTCATCGGAATAATCGGAGAAAAGTCCCTCAATTCCGCATTTCCCGTAATTCTCGGAGCTGTACCCTAAAATGTGCCGCGCAAAAAACCTATCCTCGTACCGCACCTTCACCTCGGTCACGGGAGTGAGCGGGTCGGAAATGTCACCGTCGGAAAGCTCACATAAAAACGGAGCATTTCCGCCTGCATTTGCGTTGAATTTATCCATATCCGCTATCTTGGGATAAATCTCTTCAAGGTCGAAGGTATCGGGATTGATAAGCGCCATATATGTGCTTCCTCGGTTGACGAGCGGAGTCATGCTCCTGTCATAGATATATCCCTTGTAGCGTGGTATCTCCACCGAGAACGAGCCTCTCCCCGAGGCTGCGGAAATTACCTCCTCGTCGTTGATGACGCAGCTAAGCTTCCACATGAGAAAAATGTACAAAAGCCCCATAGCAGCAGCAAAGGCAATAATTCTTTTTTCCATAAAAAATCCCTCCGAGATGATTATTCACCTCGGAGGGAAATTTTATACCGGACCAGCCTTTATTTTTGCGGCAGTTACCGTGTTTTTCATAAGCATTGCAATAGTCATGGGACCCACTCCGCCGGGCACTGGAGTGATAAAGCCCGCCTTTTCGGCGCACTCGTCAAACTTGCAGTCACCGCAGAGCTTTCCCTCGTCGTTGCGGTTCATTCCCACGTCGATGACAACTGCGCCCTCCTTGACCATATCGCCTGTGATGAAATCTCTCTTGCCCACAGCCGCAACAAGGATATCAGCCTCGGCGCATATCTCCTTCAGATTCTCCGTTCTGGAATGGCATATCGTAACGGTGCCGTTGCTGTGGAGCAGCAGCATAGCCATAGGCTTTCCTACGATATTGCTTCTGCCCACTACCACGCACTTCTTGCCGCATACGTCAATGCCCGTATCTGCGATAAGCTCCATGATGCCCGCAGGAGTACAGGGCAGGAAGCTGTAATCGCCTATCATAATATGTCCCACATTTGCGGGGTGGAAAGCATCCACGTCCTTTTGAGGGAGTATCTCGTTGATAACGGCATTCTCGTCGATCTGCTTCGGAAGCGGGAGCTGAACGAGTATACCGTCCACATTATCGTCCTTATTGAGCTTGTCCACCAGCTCTAAAAGCTCTGCCTGCGTAGTTTCCTCGGGCAGCGCATACTCAAAGGATTCTATGCCCACCTCAGCGCATGCCTTCTTTTTGTTGTTCACATAGACCCGTGAAGCCTGATTGTTTCCCACGATAACAACAGCCAGTCCTACATGAACGCCCTTTTCCTTAAGTAAAGCGACCTCGTCCCTCACCTGAGCCTTTACTCTTGCGGAGACTGCCTTTCCGTCAATCAGCTTTGCCATTTTCATTTTCCTCCTCGTTATTATTTTCTGCCTTTTCAGGCTCGTCTGCGATGCTTTCCTCGGGAATATCATCATCGACGATTATTCTCTGCTCGGGAGTAAGCTCTGCCTTCTCCTTGGAGCGCTTCTTATTTTTCTTTTCTCTTATCCTCTGTTCCTCTTCCTTTTCCCGTTCCTCGGCAGCCTTAAGGAGCGCCTTGGATTCCTCGGTATTCACATAGAGAACGGGAGCGCCGTGCTTCTTTATTCTTATCCGCATAACGATAAGCGTGATAAGCGAAGCCGCAAACAGCACAGCAGCCAGCAGCTGAGATACTCTTACATCGCCGATATAAAGGCTGTCGGTGCGCAGACCCTCGACGAACATTCTCTCAAAGCCGTACCAGCAGGTGTACATCAGTATCATTTCACCGTCATAGCGGCGCTTCTTGTAGTACAGGTGGAGCAGCAGAAATCCCAGCAGACACCAGAGCGACTCATATAAGAAGCAGGGATGTACGGGCAGATATGGGTCCACAACAATGCCTGTCTTATCGGTTATCTCCGCGCCGTGAACCATAAGATAGTTCTGTATCCGTCCGCTGGACATTCCCCATGGAAGCGTCGTGTTTGTGCCGAATGCCTCGTGATTGAAGAAATTGCCCCAGCGTCCCACGCCCTGACCTATCAGGAAGCCCATGCCTGCCAGATCGAGCACGGGCAATATCTTCACCTTCCGCAGCTTCAGAACAAGACAGCCAAAAACTATGGCTCCGATAAGTCCGCCGTAAATGGCAAGTCCGCCGTTTCGTATGTTGAATACCTCCTTGATGTCGTGGTACTGGTCGAGGTTGAAAACAATGTAATAGATGCGGGCGCAGACTATTCCGCCGATAATTCCCGCAAAGACAGCGTCAATGACCTTGTCGCCGTCCAGACCGAAGTCCTTCATTTTTCCGAAGCAGTATATAAGCGCCAGCAGCAGCCCCACTGCAATGATTATGCCATACCATTTGATAGTAAGTCCGCCGATAGTAAATGCGTCGCTGTTCACATTCAGCTCTATCCCGAAACCGGGAAAGGTCATCTGATTCCAGGGCAGCTTGTCAAGATATTCCATTCAGATCTTCTCCTTTTTCACACACATCAGGAAAGCGGGTCGATTATCGAAAGGACCCCGCGGCTCGTATCGAACTGAGCCTTAAGCCTGTTTTCCACATCTTCAAGAGTTACCGCAGCCGCGATCTCCAGCTCGTCAAAGGCAGTAAGCCCGCACATGGTCTTGTTTATCATGTTGGTGGCGATATCCGATGGAGAATTAAGGTCCTTCACAAGCGAGCCGTAGTAAGCCTTCTTGGCATTTTCAAACTGTTCCCTGTCAAAGCCCTCGATTTTGCAGCGTTCTATCTCTGCATTGATAAGCTCCATTACCTTTTCGGGGTCCCGGGATTCTCCGCCGAATATCGGCATAAAGAAACCATCGCCGCTGAAAACCTCCGTGGAGAACGTGGAGTTTATCAGTCCGTCGTCATAAAGCTTCTTGTAAAAATCGCTGGTTTTCTCCGCAAGCAGATACATGACAAGATTGGTCTCCACCTCAGCCTTCAGCATTTCCCTGCCTTCAAGAGCAGCGCACTTGTAGCCCAGATTGAATATGGGCACAGCCACCTCCATGCTCTTTCTCACAAGCGGAGTCACTATCTCATCGGGCTCGTCGGGGAAAACTGTCTGCAGCTCCATATCCTCGTTGGGGATAAGCAGCCTGTCGCATATCTCAAGTATCTTATCCTCGTCCACATCACCCGCGATGCTCAGCACCATGTTCTGCAGATTGTAGAACGCATAATAGCACTGATAAAGCAGCTCGGGAGTGATATGTGAAATGGTCTCCACCGTTCCTGCGATGTTGATCTTCACCGGGTTGTTGAAATACACTGCTTCAAGCAGGTCAAAGAACACCACCCAGTCGGGATTGTCGTCGTACATTTTTATTTCCTGTCCGATGATGCCCTGCTCCTTTGCGACAGTTTCCTCTGTGAAATAGGGCTTCTGAACAAAGTCAAGAAGTATTTCCAGCGACTTTTCAAAGTTATCGGTGCAGCTGAAAAGATAGCAGGTCCTGTCAAAGCTGGTGTAAGCGTTGCCCGAAGCGCCAGTCTGCGCGTATAGCTGAAAAACATCACAGTCCTCGTTCTCAAAGAGCTTATGCTCCAGATAGTGAGCGATGCCGTTGGGAACGGTTATAAAATCCTTGTCCTTTTTGGTCTTGAAGGTGGTGTTAACAGAGCCGTACTTGGTGCCGAAAAGCGCATGAGACGTGCTGTAGCCCTCCATTTTCCAGATACATATGCGCAGTCCCGATGGGTGCTCGATGACCGTATATTTTTCGTCAAGGCGCTTGCTTTCGATAATTTTCTTATTCATTCGAGGGATTCTCCTTTCCTGTGAGGACGTATACCGTATCGGGTACAAGAGTATTTGCGGCAGCAACGATATCTTCCTTTGTCACAGCGTCGATAAGCCGTGCTTCTTCCTCGGGAGTAACGATATTATCCTCCATGGACTGGTTGAAAAACCAGTTGGCAATGCTGCCGGGGCTGTCGTAAACAGCCTTAAGAGAGCTTTTTGCCAGCAGCTTTGAATTGGCGATAAGCTCCTCCGAAAATTCGCCCTTTTTGAGAAGCTCCAGCTGACGGAATATCTCTTCTCTTGCAGGATTGATATTCTGATGCTCGATGCCGCAGTCTATCATAAGGACCTGCTTCTTGTCATTGTAGCCCGAGGGGCAGTAATAGCAGAGACTGAGCTTTTCCCGAACATTTTCAAAGAGCATGGAAAATGGCGTTCCGCCAAAAACGAAGGAAAGCATTTTCATTGTCTGCTTTGAAGCGCAGTCTGTCTTGTAGGCTATGACCATTTTCGACTGATTTACGTCCATTCTGTCGGTAACATAGACCATATCCGACTTTTTTGCGGAAGGCAGAGTTTTATACCCGGAAGGAGCATTTCTTTCCAGACCTCTTATTCTGTCGAATATTTTTTTCTTGTCCGCCTCGCCGATGCCATACCCCGAAAAGATAACTTCAATGCGTGCATTTTTCAGAAGCTCGGTATATCTTTTGTATACGTCGGCAGAGGTGAGCTTTTCCGCGTCCTCGCGGTAACCGTCCACAGGAATGCCCGCAGGCTCGTCCTTGTAGATGTTCTCTCTTGCCTTGCCTACGGCGAATTTGCGCTTGTCGTTGATCTCTGCGTCGATATCGTCCAGCAGCTCCTGCTTTTTCAGGCGGAAATCATTTTCGGCGAACACTCCGTTTTCAAGATGAGGCTTCGTAAGGCAGTCCAGCAGGATATCCACCACCTCGCCGCTGATATTCTCGCCGTCAATGGTGTACTTGTCGGCAATTGAGCCTGACATAAGAGTCACCGCCTGATAGTCTCCCAGCTTTGTAACGCCGCAGGAAATGCTGGCGTGATAAAGGGAGGACAGCTTTCGGCTGAGCGCGGTAATAGTGGGATAATTCTCATTTGAATCATGGAGCAGGTCGGGAATTACCGCATTGGCGGACGCATTTTTCCTGTCCATGGGCTCCAGCAGATGAATGTAGATATAATTTGTCTTGAAGCGCTTGTCGATTATCTCGGTATATTCTGCGCCCTCACATATATTTTCACGTTTGTACGAAACAGACATAGTTAATTCTCCAATCTAAAAGTTGATCAACGATTCCTGAGCATTTCCTCGGCATTTTTAAGAGCCGCGTCGGTAATGCTGTCCCCCACCATGATACGTGCGATCTCGTATTTACGCTCATCCTCGGCGAGAGTGCGGACGGTGGTAAAGGTCCTGCCGTTATCGGTCTTTTTTTCGATAAGCAGGTGATTGTCCGCCATTGCCGCCATCTGCGCCAGATGAGTCACGCATAAGACCTGTCTCGACGAGGATACCTCTCTGAGCTTGATGCCGATCTTCTGCGCCGCACGTCCGCTGACTCCCGTATCTATTTCATCGAAGATCAGCGTATGTATGTCGTCCTTGTCGGCGATAACATTTTTCAGCGCCAGCATTATTCGCGAAAGCTCGCCTCCCGAAGCAATTTTCGACAGCGGCTTGAGCGCCTCGCCCTTGTTGGCTGAGATAAGGAACTCAACAGAATCCATGCCGTTTCCCGTAAGCTTACCCGTAGTCTGAGCCACCGACAGCTTCACATTCGGCATATCGAGGAAAGCAAGCTCCCCTTCTATCTGGCTTACGAAGCGTTCGCCCGCCTTAGCCCTTGCCGCCGAAAGAGCCTTTGCCTTTTCGGAGACCTCTGCCAGCAGTCTTTCACGTTCCTGCGCCGTTTCCTTTATCTCCTCGGAGGAACCCTCTATCTTTTCAACCTCCGCAAGCGCCGTATTGTACGCGTCCAGCACATCTGACAGCGTTGGACCGTATTTTTTCTTAAGCTCACGCAGAACGTCTATCCTCTCGGATATCTCGGCGATATGTGCAGGGTCGGCGTCAATGCTGTCGTTTTCGCGTATCAGCTCGGAGGATATATCGGAAAGCTCCACCCGTATGCTTTTCAGCCGTCCGATAAGCTCGGGCAGGCTTCCTATCATCTCGGAGAATGGGGAAAGCGCTTCGATAATACCGTCCAGCATTTCGCCTATCCCCGAGCTGTCCTCATCGCCGTCGATAACATTGTAAGCCTGTGAAAGCGCCTGTGAGATGTCGTAGACGTTTATCGCCTTTTTGTATTCCGCTTCAAGGAGCTCGTCCTCGTTTTCCTCGATATCCGCCTGACCTATCTCCTTTATCTTCATGCGGATAAGCTCTTCCCGCCCGGAGCGTTCCCGTTCCTCGGCGGCAAGCCTTTTCAGCCTTCGTGAGACCTCCTGCAGACTGACAAAGCTTTTCCTGTAATCCGCTATCATATCTTCCAGCCCGCCGTAGCCGTCAAGAATGTCAATATGCCTTTCCGCAGCCAGAAGCGCCTGATTATCGTGCTGCCCGTGGATATTCACCAACAGCTCGCCTATCTCGCGAAGCGCCGACACTGTTGCGGTATGAGAATTTATCCTCGCCACGCTTCCGCCGTCCGCCATGATTTCCCTTGTTACGGATATCTCATGGTCCTCATGGGAGATACCCAGCTCGTCCAGCTTTTCCTCCGCCTTAGGAGAAAGCTCGGTAAACAGGGCGGTTATAACAGCCTTGTCGCAGCCGCTGCGGACGATATCCTTTGAAGTCCTCTGTCCGAGAACAGCGTTGATGCCGTTGATAAGTATAGATTTACCTGCGCCGGTCTCACCCGTAAATACGTTAAAGGAATCGGTAAAGGGAATGACCGCCTCGCTGATCACAGCAAGATTTTTAATATACCGCTCTTTAAGCATACAGATCACCATTCCGCC
>JBJFHQ010000278.1:0-2020 GCA_051893755.1 Oscillospiraceae bacterium | reverse complement strand
TTTGCAAACTGAGCCGCAACTGTATCTGCCTGAACTGTTGTGATGTTGTAGCCGTGGTCGTCAACGATGTCAAGAGTCGTTACACCGTCTGTGGCATTAGCTCCCTCGGGAAGGGTGATAAGTCCCTCCTGCGCAAGGAGAAGCAGTGCTCTTGTCTCATTGCTGTCGTCTGCGGGGATAACGATGCTTGCACCCTCTGCTACGTCCGCAACACTTGCTACGCCGTTTCCGTAAAGTCCGAAGGGCTCATAGTGGATAAGTGCTGCGGAAACAAGGTCGGTTCCGTTGGATTCGTTGTAGCTGTTAAGATAGGGTGTGTGCTGGAAATAGTTAGCGTCGAGCTCGCCGTCTGCAAGAGCCTTGTTGGGAAGAACATAATCATCGTAAATGGTGATCTCAAGGTCGTAGCCCTTCTCTGCAAGAGCGTCCTTGACGAACTCAAGTATCTCTCCGTGAGGTGTGGAGGTAGCGCCGACCTTGATAACATTATCGCCCTCGGCAGCGGTCTCTTCGGTGTCGGCAGCTTCTGTCTGAGCCTCGGTATCGGCTGCGGAAGTATCTTCGGCAGCAGCTTCTGTGGATTCTTCCGCTGCGGCTGCTGTGTCGGCAGCTGTTGTTGTCTCATTTGATGTGCTGCTTTCGGAGCCGCATGCTGTCAGCGAAAGAGCGGCAAAGGAAAGCGCGATGATTGCAGATGTGATTTTTTTCATGGTAATTTACTCCTTTTCACAATAGTTTTTCGGGTCGCGGACAATATGTGTCAACACATTCGTCCAAACCTGAAATTCTCTCTGAGGAGCTTGTAAAACAGATCGGTCATAATATGTTCCTTTCTATCATTTATTGATGCGCTTATCGGTTTTCCGTGCGATAAGCATGCCTATTTCCTGAATGAGCTGGACGATCATCACCGTCAGCAGTACGCATATCCAGACGATATCGTTGTTAAAGCGCTGATAGCCATAGGTTATTGCTATCATTCCGAGACCGCCTCCGCCGATAGTTCCCGCCATTGCCGAATAGCCTAAAATGGTTACCAGCGAGATAACGGAGCCCACGATAAGGGACGGCTTTGCTTCGGGGATAAGCACCTTGTATATTATCTTGAAGGAAGATGTTCCCATAGACTGAGCAGCTTCGATAACTCCCCTGTCCACTTCCTTTATTGAGGATTCCGCCATTCTCGCCACATATGGTATGGCAGCGATTATCAGTGTAACTATCATCGCCTTGTTTCCGAGACTCGTTCCGACAATAAGCTTTGCTGCGGGAAGCATTGCTATCATCAGGATAACAAAGGGAACGCTTCGGAAAATATTTACGATAACTCCTACTATTTTATTCAGCCATGAAATGGGACATATGCCCTCCTTGTCGGTAATACATAGGAGAACTCCCAGCGGCAGACCGAAAAGATATGCAAAAAATGCGGAAATGAAGGTCATATAGACCGTTTCCCATATTCCAAGCTGTAAAACGCCCTTTTCCCAGAGCTGACCCAGCAGATCTGACATTCTGCCACTCCTTTCATATTTCGGTAAATTCTATTCCGTTCGATCTCAGATATTCCGTCACTCTGCGCACTCCCCTGTCGTCGCAGGAAAGCTGGAGTATCATCTGACCGTAAGCCTTTCCGTCGATATCCTTCGTATCGGCGTGGAGGATATTCACAGGCACCTTGCACTCAAACAGCATATTTGCAATAACAGGCTTGAAGGAGCTTTCTCCGTTGAATACTATCCTGAGCTTAGTACCTCCCGTTATCTCATCGGCGGAGATGCTGTCGGGAAGGATAAGCTTTCTTGCTATATCGGACTGCGGATTAGAGAACACCTCTTCGACGGTTCCGGTTTCGGCGACCTCACTGTTGTCAAGGACTGCCACGCGGTCGCATATGCTGTCGATGACCTTCATCTCGTGGGTTATGACCACGATAGTCACGCCAAGCTCGGTGTTGATCTTTTTCATAAGCTCCAGAATGGAGCGGTTGGTATCGGGGTCAAGAGCGCTGGTGGCCTCG
>JBJFHQ010000277.1:0-2029 GCA_051893755.1 Oscillospiraceae bacterium | reverse complement strand
GACTGGCTGTGCAAAGAGAATTGTAGATCTTTGTAAGGAAGCAGGAGTTGTACTCACAGGAGCAGGCGCTACCTATCCCTACAAGAACGACCCCGAGGACAGAAATATCAGGATCGCTCCCACATATCCCAGCCGCGAGGAGCTCCAGAAAGCGATTGATATTTTCTGCACGGCAGTAAAGCTTGCTTCTGCGGAAAAGCTTCTTGCTGAATGACTTAATAAATAATTGATAGTTTGAAAAGCTGCTGCATTTTTACAGCAGCTTTTTTTCGGGAAAGGACATTATTATGAATAAATACAATGCTGTGATATTTGATATGGACGGGCTTATCATCGACACGGAAAAGCTGCTGATAAAATACTGGGTCATCGCCGCTAATGAGTTCGGCTATCCCATGAAGAGGGAGCATGCTCTGCATATCCGAAGTCTGGCGGGAGCGCTGGCGGAGCCGTATCTGAGAGAGGCGGTTTGTCCCGATTTTGATTATCAGAAGGTGCGCAAAAGACGAATCGAGTTAATGAACGCAGACATCGCCGAAAACGGCATCGAATTCAAAACGGGGATAATCCCGCTCCTTGACGAGCTTGACAGACGGAACATGCAGAAGGCTGTCTGCACTGCCACCGATCTGGAGCGGACTACGAGATATCTTACCTCGCTGAATATTTTCGATCGCTTTGACAAGGTCATCTGCGGTCCCATGGTGGAGCACGGAAAGCCTGCTCCCGATATCTATCTGTACGCCTGTGCGCAGCTTGGAGAGGCTCCCGAGCACTGCCTTGCTCTGGAGGACAGCCCCAACGGAGTGCGTTCCGCATGTTCTGCGGGGTGCGGAGTTGTCATGGTGCCCGACCTTACCGAGCCTGACGAGGAGGACAGAAAATACATCATCGGAGCAGCAAGTGACCTTGAAGAGGTCATAAAATTCCTGTGATAGCTTTTTACTATTTTTTCGTCCGATTATTATAGAAAAACGAAAAATGGGGTGTTATAATAAGTCGTACTTAGAAAATCGATCACAAGGAGTGTGATTAAAATGTCGGATAAAGACGATATCTTCAGCAAGAAGAACAAGGCGGGCGAGACCATGGACTATGAAAAGCTCCAGGAAAGCTTCCGCCGCAACAAGAACCACAGCCTGAAAACGCTGCTTGCTATCTATAAGGGACAGTACGGTAGACTGATACTGTCGGTGCTCTTCTTTGCCGTTAAAAATTCTCCCGTGTGGGTGCTGCCGATAGTTATTGCGAACATCATCAACATCGCCGCGGAGCCTCCCGCAGACCCGGGCAGGGAGATATTCATTAATGTGATGATAATGGTCATTCTGGCAGCGCAGAACGTGCTTACCAACTACTTCCATACATACTTCTACTCAAAGGCGATACGCGAGGTGGAATGTACGCTGCGAAGCTCCATGGTGCGCAAGCTCCAGCAGCTGTCCATAACCTTCCACAACGAAATGGAATCGGGACGTCTCCAGTCCAAGATAATGCGTGACGTGGAACAGGTGGAGACCCTTTCGTCGCAGATATTCATTTCGGTGCTGAGCATCGTTATGAACATCATCGTTGCCTTTGGAGTGGTGCTTACCTCGTCGATGACGGTGTTCCTGTTTTTCCTCGGGACTATCCCCGTGGCTGTGCTTATCAGGACAGCTTTCCGCAAGAAGATAAACCGCAGCAACAAGGTGTTCCGCCACGAAATGGAGGAGACCTCTGTCAAGGTCATGGAAATGGTGGAGCTTATCCCCGTCACAAGAGCCCATGCCCTTGAGGACGTGGAGACCGAAAAGATAGATAATCAGCTGAAAAACGTGGCAAACGAGGGCTTCAGACTGGATATGATACAGTCTTATTTCGGCTCGGTGAGCTGGGCTGCGTTTCAGATATTCCAGGTAGTTTGTCTGGGCTTCACGGGCTATCTTGCGGTGAAGGGTACTATCCCTCCCGGAGATGTGGTGATGTATCAGACCTACTTTGGCACGATAGTCAACTCGGTCAGCGGAATAATCACGCTGCTGCCCAC
>JBJFHQ010000276.1:0-9504 GCA_051893755.1 Oscillospiraceae bacterium | reverse complement strand
GGAAACTCGCAGCCTTGAAAGGCTGGCGAACTTTTTATTGCTGACTTACTGCTTATTTGCGGTTACTGTTTTCCTCGAACCTTCCTGCCCACTATTCACTCTTCACTCTTCACTATTCACTATTCACTTTTTTTAAGGCTTCCGCATGTTGTAACAGCCGCCTGTTTCCTTCGTTCATGCTGCCAAATTTACAGCCGCTGTAAATAACTCTCTCACATCGCTCGATAATCCCCCTCGC
This sequence comes from Oscillospiraceae bacterium, assembly GCA_051893755.1. GTDB lineage: Bacteria > Bacillota > Clostridia > Oscillospirales > Ruminococcaceae > RGIG4694. The sequence continues at coordinate 9,266 of JBJFHQ010000276.1, read as the reverse complement.
TCTCGCTTCCGACTCCTCACTTATCGGCTCATACGCTCTCTCTGTGACTATCTCCGCCGCAAGCGCTGCCCCACAGGGATAGTCAAGGTCGTTCTCGTGGATGACCCCCGCCGCAAACGGTATGCCTTCCCTCTGTAACCGCCTGAATATATTTATCCCCGTTCCGCTCCCCGATATTACAAAGTATCGCGGTGCGCCCTTCACAGCCGATAACTCCGCCGAACCGTATCGCTCTTCGTAACAGCCCGCGGTTATCCCGTAAAGCCCGCTGATGTACTCCTTGGTGAATATCTCGTCGGGTGCGCCCTGTCGGTCGATCTGCCCGCCGCTGATGCATATTACACGGTCGGATATCCTCTGCGCAAGGTCTATCTCGTGCATGGACATGATGACCGCTATCTGCCGCTCTCGGGTCAGCTGCTTTAAAATGTCCAGCAGCTTCAGCTTGTGGGAAATGTCAAGATAGGACGTGGGCTCGTCTAAAATGAGTATGTCGGGCTCCTGCGCTACCGCTCGTGCAAGCATTACCCGCTGACGCTGACCGTCGCTTATGCGGCTGAAATCATCGTCCGCTATTTCGGTGACTGCGGTCAGCTCCATGGCTTTTTCTGCCTGCCGCCTGTCGGTGTCGGACAATATCCCCAGCTGTCCCGTGTAGGGATACCGCCCCGAATTTACCACGTCCCGACAGGTGATAAGCTCCGTGTCTGTGCGCTCTGTCATCATTATCGACATCGTCCGTGCAAGCGCCCTTCCGCTTAAGGTCCCGATATCCTTGCCCAGTACGGCGATTCTCCCCGAAACGGGGTCAAGCTGTCGGATAAGCGTTTTCAGCACGGTGGATTTTCCTGCGCCGTTGGGGCCTATCAGAGTGAGTATCTTCCCACGCTCTGCGGTGATGTCCATGTCTCCGACGATCATTTTCCCGCCGTAGCCTGCCGATAATTTTTCCGTGCGCAGTATTTCCTCCATGAGCTCACCTCCCATCAAGCTTTGTTATCTTTTCTTTTTATCATTATGAAGATGACCACAGGCGCCCCGAAAACTGCCGTGACTGTGCTGATGCTAAGCTCCGACGGAGCAAAGGCTGTCCTTGCTATTATGTCGCATAACAGACAGAATGCCGCTCCCCCGAAAAATGATGCGGGGATCAACACCTGCGGCTTTGAGGTGCCTGTCATGCTCTTTGCCAGCTGCGGCACCGCTATCCCCACAAAGGAAACAGGTCCTGCAAAGGCTGTCACTGCCGCAGACAACAGGCTCGACAGCAGTATCAGCAGCGCTCGGAAAAGCCTGATATTCACTCCCGAGCTTCGGGCGTAGGTCTCGCCAAGCAGGTACGCCGATATCTGCTTTGACATGATAAGCGCCGCTGTCACCGACGGGATTATTACCGCCGACATCGCCTTCACATCGGCAGTATCTATCCCAGAAAGGCTGCCCATGGACCAGTTGTGCAGATTCACTATGTTGGAATCGTCCGCGAAGGTCACCGCAAAATCGGTCAGCGCCGAACAGATATACCCTATCATCACGCCGCTGATTATCAGCATGGAGCTTTTCCGCACTCTCCCCGAAATCATCAGCACAAAGCCCATGGATATCATCGAGCCCAGAAATGCGGCGGATATCAGTCCTGCGGAACTCAAGGCAAAGCCTCCCCGCAAAGCGGCTATCATCGCAAATGCCACCGTGAGCTTTGCTCCCGAGGATATCCCCAGCACATAGGGCCCTGCTATGGGATTTGCAAAGAAGGTCTGAAGCAGATACCCCGACACCGACAGCCCTCCGCCGAGTATCACCGCCGCAGCCGCTCTCGGCAGACGTATCCCCAGTATGATGTTTTTCGCAGTGGTATCCCCGCATTTTCCCGTGAGCACCCCCGTCACATCGGAGACCGACAGCGCCGCACTGCCCGTATACAGTCCCGCTCCGAACAATATCACAAGCAGCACAAAAAGCACCGAAAAGCTGATGATATATCGTTTTTTCATGTCGGTCATCCTTTCAGCTGAGTTTATACAGGAATTGCAGGTCGTCGTCCCCTTCGCCTGTGAATATGCTGTGCAGGTCGGATATCATATCTGCGGCGGCTGTAGTCTGCTGGAACATGTTCCTCTCGGTGCACCAGACGTTTCCCTCACGCACTGCCTTGAAATCCGCAAGGAGCCCGTTTCCGGCGATAAGCTCATCGACAGAAGCAAGTCCGCCGTCTACCGTGCTGTTGTAGATGATGAAGTCCGCGTCCTTTGCAATGGCATAGAAGGCCTCAAACTGCAGATTCATGGTGGATAAGGCGTTCTCGTCTGCGTTTGCCTGCTCTGCCGTAGGGAGATAGCTCCCTCCTGCAAGACGTATCATCTCGGAGACATGGTCTCCCGGCTTGCGGATATTAACGCTGCCGTTTGCGCTTATGTAGAAAAACACTGCCGTTTTCCCCGTGCTTTCCTCGCTTGCCACTGCTTTTAGAAGCTCTGCCTTTTCATTGAAAAGCTGCTCCGCCTCGTCGTATTTCCCGAGGATAAGCCCGTACAGCTTTATCCATTCCATTCGTCCCAGCGGGTGGGCTTCGTAGCTTGACCGCTCCACAAGCACGGGTATGCCGAAGCTTTTAAGCTGCTCGCCCACTTCGGGACAGTGATATATCATCGTCGATTCCACCGCAAGTGAACAGCCCTCCGACAGGATAAGCTCATAATCGGGCGCAGAATATTTCCCCGCATAGAGGATATCTCCCCGCTCAATGGCAGTGCGGACATCGGGCAGCGACCATTCCTCGGGCTTGGTGGCGGTCATGCGCACCCTGTCAAGAGAATATATCCCGTCAAACAGGTCCATTGCCGACGAAGCCGCAAGATAGATATTATCCACGGGCTGTCGTATCACCGTGATATCCTGCGGCATATCGGCGGGAAGCTCCCCGTTTTCGGGCAGGAGCAGATACCTATCCCTGCCGCCTATGGTGATAAGGGAAGTATCGCCGTAATAATCCACCGAAAACTGCTCTGCATAAGATAAGGGCATGGAGCCTGTGGGCTCGCTGTCGGAGAAATGCACGGTGCTGCCGCATGCTGTGAGAAAAAGCATCAGTGCGGCTGTCAGAAACAGTCTCTTCATCAGCTTATAGTGGACGAGTCGAAGTACAGGGTGTACTCTATCTCATGGGGGACGCTCATGGCGGTGGTGTCGGCGGAAACGTTCATTTTTCGGTCAAAATGGGTCACGGGAATAACAAACGCAGAATTGCCTTCGGTGTTCGTCATATCGTAACGCTTGCCGTCAACGACCATGTAATCGAAGCTTGAGCTGCTCCAGACAATTTCCGCATATGCCTGCCCGTTTTCCACGGTGAGCCTTGCGGGAGATGATACCGAAGCTCGTCCCGAACCGCCTTCAAGGGTGACCTCAACAGTATATTCTCCGTCGGCAAGACCGAGAGCTTCCGCAGTCACAAGCACTCCGTCGGCATAGGCGCTGTCGGGGAGACTGCCGCTTCGGAAAATAAGGGTGCGGTCGTACCATTTTTCCTTGTTTTTGGAAAAGGCGGCGCAGTCAACAGGCATGTCCAGCGCCTCCACGGGCACTGTGAAAACATGCTCGCCGCTGTCCGTTTCCTCAAAGGGGATACAGCCCGATTCGGCGGCAGCCTCGCCTTTGCCCATGTACAGGTAAAGATAGCCCGTGCCGCCCATGGTCATAGCTGCGGTCATATTGCCGTTTTCCACGGTCAGGGTGCAGGCGGTGATATTGAACATCGAGGAGCTGGAATCCACGGTGATATCGTACACGCCGTCATTTAAATCGGAGCCGTAAACGGGAGACATATCCTCGTCGATAACAAGCATATCGGCAACAGTCTCCGCTCCCTCTGCCACGTTGTTGGCAGGAGAAGCGCCGCATGCAGTGAGAATGACCGCCGCAGCGGCAAGCGCAGTAAGAAGCTTTATTTTCATACATATTTCCTTTCAGAAGAATTAGTGAATTTAGTGAATAGTGAAGAGTGAATAATGAATAGTGAATAGTTTTTAGTGGAGAGTTTTTAGTTAAGAGTGAATAGTTTAAAGTTATAAGTGAATAGCCCCAAGTTAATAGTAATAAGTGAACGCAGTGGACAAACCGAAAAGCAAATCCCCAAATAGCACTAACCGTGGAACCAGAAACACGAACAAAAGGCGGCAGACGGTGCCGCCGCCCAACTTGAACCCCTCGGAACACCACGTAACCGCTGTCATAAGAGCAGTGCAAAAGATGGGGTTGAGGGAAGAGAGGGTGTGGGGGCTGCCCGCAGGCTATCAAACCGTAAAGGGGAAGAAAAGCGGCGACCCACTCAAACTAAATCTTTCGATGCAGCCACGTATGAGCCGCTTGTCTCTTCCCCGGAGGTGTCCCTCTCGCTCCGCGTCGAATGAGGAAATTTCGGTTGAAAACATATAATAGCCCCGAAAAAAATCACCTAAGCTAACCAGCCCCCAAAAACTACCCGCCGCATATCATGCGAAATTATTCCCCGTTCAAAGCAAGCCTCGGTCACTCTATGCTCTCTATCGCTTCCTTCACATGCTCGGTGTATATCTGACGGATTTCTTCATTCTCGCCGAGTCCTCTTACGAGACATGTCACCTCGTAACCCTCAGCCTCAAAGGCGGCTTTCCATGAGCCCTCTTCATCTCCTGCCATGTCGTTGTTCGCATGGTCGCCTGCTACTACCATTAACGGCTCCAGAACTACCCGCTTGTAGTCCCCCGCCTTTACCTGCGATATTACATCGTCAAGGGTCGGAGCGGCTTCTACTGTGCCGATGAAATAGTTATTGTATCCGTCTGCGGTCAAAAGCTCCTGAAGCTTCGTGTATACGCCGTTTGAGTCGGCTTCCGTGCCGTGTCCCATGAAGCATATCGCAGTCTCGCCGTCGTCGTATTCCGCAGTCCAGCTCGTTATCGCTTTCTCCACTGCCGCAAAGTCCTCGTCACTTGTCAGCAGAGGCTCGCCGAATACTACCTTCTCAAAGGCGTCCGCATAATTGCCCGCTTTTTCCACAAGCTCGTCGTATTCAAGCCCGTTCATCAGATGCGTGGGCTGTATCACCAGATTCTTTACCCCGTTGTCCACAGCCCGCTTCAATGCTGCGTCAATATCGTCGATAAGCACTCCGTCACGGCTGTTTATGTGGTCGATGATGATGTTTGAGGTGAAGCCTCTTCTGACCGAATAGTCGGGAAATGCCGCTTCAAGGTCGTTCTCTATCGCTCCTACGGTGAGACGGCGGCTGTCGTTGTAGCTCGTGCCGAAGCTTACCACAAGCAGCTCATTTTCGCCGATATCGTCCCCGTTGCGCGGATCGTCAAGGGACGCATCGCCTGTATCATAATTTTCCTCGCTGTCGGCTGACTGTACCTCAGCTGTCATTGCTTCGTCCTCCTTTGCCGTTTCGGCAGATGTCTGCGAAACGCTGTCCGCAGTGCTGTCCGAGCAGCCCGCAAATATTGTGGCTGCGACTGTTACCGCAAGTGCTGCGGCAAGTGATTTTCTGAATTTCATAAATAATTCCTCCAATCTGTTTTTCGGAGGCATTGACAATAATACTAATCTCCGATTAAAGTGTAGACAAAAAATCTGCGCACTGAACCTCGGGTTCTATCAATCCATAAACGCAAGCTTTTGCTTGATTTTTTGTACACTTTATTATCGGAGCTTAGTATAAACCAAAAAAGCCCTCTTGCGAGCAAGAAGGCACAGCAAACAAGACCCCCTCAAAAAGAGAGCCTGATTTCGTACGATCAATACCTCGTGATCCGAAAATGTGACGTGCACATTTTCATGTACTGCGAACGGCAGGTTTCCCGACTCATGGATCATCACCTGCGGCTGCCTTCCCAACATAAAGTCAGTGGCATAAATAGCCGTAAGCTCCCCAAATACGGTGACGAGATCGCACAGGATTTGCACCTGTTTCCCTTTTACCCTCCTGCCCGAAATATCGTAGGAGGCACCGTCCGCCTATTAAATTTTTAATAAGGTAAAGTATGCGCATACAAAGCCTCAAGATATATTATATCACACCGCTTCGGAAAAATCAAGAGTTTTTGCGCACTTGTTTTATCTGCAAAAATCGGGGGAAGGAAGCGTGTTCCCTGAGGGTCATGTTCAGGTCGGGACGGCTGAATTTTCCCTCTATGCTTTCGGCAGGGAGCCCCCGATGACCTCACTCCCCATAGGTAATAAGCGACTCCACATCAAAGCCCTTCAGCCTTTCTCTTCCATGAAGCTCCTCCAGCTCGGCAACACACAGTATCTTCACTACCGATGCGCCAAGCTGTTCTGTCAGCTTCACTGCCGCTTCAAGGGTGCCGCCTGTGGCGATAAGATCGTCTATGATGACTGCCCTGTCTCCCTTTTTCAGCGCATCTGCGTGCATTTCAGCCTCTGCTGTGCCGTATTCCAGCGAATACTCCGCAGTTACCGTTTTCCGTGGAAGCTTCCCCTTCTTGCGGACAGGCACGAAGCTCTTCCTCAGCGCATAGGCAACAGGTGCTCCGAACAAAAAGCCTCTCGATTCCAGTCCGATGACTGCGTCAAATTCCACGTTTTCCAGCCTTTTCAGAAGCTCGTCCACCGTCTCGCCGAAGCCCTCGCCGCTCTGCAGAAGGGTGGTGATATCCCGGAAAATGATGCCCTCCTTCGGGAAATCGGGGATATCCGTTATATACTTTTTCAGATCAGACATGATAACCTCTCCTTTTCAGCTGTGTATACTTTTCGTGTATCGTTCCAGCGCACTCTGCCAGCTTTCAAGGGGCTCTATCCCTACCTTTTTTATGGAGGCGCACTGCATCTCGAAGGCTCTTCCGCCAAGGGCTGTGGGACTTACCGTCACATCGTAGAAGTCCTCGTCCCCTGCCAGTCGGGTGAGACGATAAAGCTCGCAGGCAAGGGAAAATTCCGTGCACAGCCCCTCGTTTGCTCCATGGAATATCCCGCTTTTCCCCGATTCGACAATATCCGCCCCCAGCTCGGCAGCATCTCTTGCATATATCACCGAAAAGCCCTTCTCCGAATTCAGGATAAGCTCCTTTTTGCGCCTGCCAAGGGTCAATAGCCGCTGTGCGATATCCTCGTCGCCGCAGCCGAACATGTTGTCGGGCAGACGGTATATTATGAATCTTTTACATTTTGCGGCGGTGTTCTCGCAGTTGTAGTAGACCATTCCCTTTTTTGTTACGGGACTTCGGGGCGTTCTCTCACAGACCAGCTCGCTTTCGCCAAAAACCGACGAGCTGCTCACATACATCAGCGGGATATCAAGCTCCGCACAGCAAAAGGCTATCCTCTCCATGGTCTGCTCGGGAGAGGGCAGGTCACGCCTGCAGTGTATCACCGCGTCGGGACGATGCATTTTCAGATGCTCGTAAAGAGCGTTCACGTCCGAGATGCCCACCCCTTCATCACTCATGACCTCGTGCCCGCGGGAGATGAATTCATCGGAAAATATCCTGCCCAGACCATATGCTGCGCCTGTTATGAAAACCACCATATGCATTGCTCTCCTTGTGAAAAATTCGGCTATCTGTCCTTCTTCGTGAACACCACCAGCTTGCCGAACACATAGTTCAGCACTATGATGAGCACACTCACCGTCAGCTTTGCCGCTGCGCCCTCTATCCCGAAAACAGACATGTCCAGTCCCGCTCTGAAAAGCAGCGACGGCAGAAATATCTCGATAAGCCCCGTAAGTACACGGGAGCTTACAAATTTTATCGCTTCCTTTATCACCGTGGCAGGGCTGAAGCTTCTGCTTTCAAAAACTATCAGCTTGTTGGCGAAAAAGGCGAATATCACCGCACAGCCCCATGCTGCGCCGTTTGCAGCGGTCATTCCCGCTCCCGCAGCCGTCAGCACGGCGTACACTGCCCAGTTGACAAGCGTCGTGCAGCCGCCGATTATGACATACATTATCAGCTCGCGGTATTTTGTAAACAGTTCCTTAAGCTTCTTCATTTTCCTCACTGTAGGTCATGCATGACCTTTCAATATATATCGGCCGTCCCTTTACCTGAATGAATACCTGCGAGATGTACTCGCACAGCACGCCCACACATACAAGTATCAGCCCGCTCATCAGCATGATAAAGGACAGTATAATATTCATGCGGTAATTGTCCGACAGCCCGTTTATCCCGCCCAGCACCGCCATGACGATAAGCCAGATAAGCCCTGCCGCAGTGAACAGTCCGCCCAGATAAACCGGTATCCTAAGCGGCTTTGTGGAAAAGGATATTATCCCCGTGAAGGCGTATTTCATCAGCTTTGAGAAGCTCCATTTGGTCTCGCCCGACAGGCGGCTCTCGGCTGTGTAGGGGATATAGTGGGTCTCAAAGCCTACCCATGAGAACATCCCTTTTGAAAAACGATGATACTCCTTCATGTCCAGAAGAGCCTGTGCCACGTTTCGGCGGAATACCCTGAAATCACTGGCGGAGTGCCGCATTTTCACGTCGGAGAGCTTGTCCGCAAAGGAATAGAAGGCGTCCTTGAACATGGATATCGCTCTGCCTTCGATGCGCTTTTCCTGATAGGCGGCACAGCAGTCGCAGTCCTCATGCTCCTCCAGATAGCGCACCATTTCCAGCGCCACCTCCGGGCTTTGCTGCATATCGGAATCTATTATGCAGACAAGCTCGCCTCGGCTGTGGCTCAAAGCCGCATATACCGCAGATTCCTTGCCGAAATTGCGGGAGAAATTCACCACCGTCACATTTGCGGTGTGTGAAGCATATATTTTTTCAAGCCGTTCGGCAGTTTTATCCGAGCTGCCGTCATTGACGAACACTATCTCATATGACAGCACGCCGTCAAAGGTCTTTTTAACAGCTTCATAGAACGCATTGACATTATCCTGTTCATTATAACAAGGAACTGCCAGCGACAGCTTTATCATTTTGCCACGATCTCCTTTTTGAAAATAGTGAATAGTGAATAGATAATAGTGAATAGATAATAGTGAAGAGTGAATAGTTTTTAGTTAACAGTTGAGAGTTTTGAGTTGATAGTTGACAGTTAGTAGTTTAAAGTTATAAGTGAATAGCCCCAAATTAACAGTAATCAGTGAACGCAGTGGACAAACCGAAAAAGAAATCCCCAAATAGCATAAACAGCAATCGCGGAATCAGTAACACGAACAACAGGCGGCTGACGGTGCCGCCGCCCAACTTAAACCCCACGGAACACCACAAAACCGATGTCATAAGAGCAATGCAAAAGAGTGGGGG
>JBJFHQ010000275.1:0-9527 GCA_051893755.1 Oscillospiraceae bacterium | reverse complement strand
GGCTTTTTTTGCCGTCCGAATGAAATATATTTTAAGTTAGTATTATGTGAGCGAACGTATCGCCCGAACCAATCTGTCGATGTCCTCGGGAGAATTATACAGTGCAAGAGTGGGGCGGACAACTCCCTCAAGCCCGTAGGAACGCAGGATAGGCTGTGCGCAGTGATGTCCCGTTCTTACTGCGATGCCGAATTTGTCAAGGTGCTGCCCTACTGTTTCATTGTCGTAGCCGTCAAGGACAAAGGACAGTGCGCTTGACTTCTGAGAAGCCGTGCCGATAAGGTGCAGCCCCGGAATTTTTGCAAGCTCCTTCATTCCGTAGGAAACAAGCTCATGCTCATAACGGCTTATCTCGGGCATACCTATGGAGTTAAGATATTCAAGAGCCGCTCCCAGACCAACAGCGTCAGCAATGCTTGCTGTGCCTGCCTCGAATTTGTTTGGCGCGGGATTATAAATGGTGCGCTCAAAGGTCACGTCCGCTATCATATTTCCTCCGCCCTGATAGGGTCTTGCGGCTTCGAGCAGCTCCTTTTTTCCGTAAACAACGCCAATTCCCGTGGGAGCGTATATCTTATGCCCCGAGAACACGAAGAAATCTGCGTCCAGAGCGGTCACATTCACGGGGATATGCGCCGCTGACTGTGCGCCGTCTATGAGGATACGCACCCCATGAGCGTGAGCTATGGAGATAAGCTCTGCCACGGGAGTTATGGTCCCCAGAACATTTGAAACATGAGTCGCCGAAACGAACTTCGTCCGCTTGGTGAACAGCTTTTCATATTCGGAGAGGATTATCTGTCCCGACTTGTCAACGGGCGCAACCTTTATGACCGCTCCCATTTCCTGTGCGATAAGCTGCCATGGAACGATATTTGCGTGGTGTTCAAGGAGAGTTACGATTATCTCGTCGCCCTCGTGAAGATACTGCTTCACATAAGCGTTTGCAACAAGATTTATTCCCTCGGTTGTACCTCTTACGAACACAATATTATTCTTGTCGGGCGCACCGATGAAATCGGCAACAGTTTGCCTTGCACCCTCGTATGCGTCGGTGGAGCGTGCCGCAAGGGTGTGTGCTCCTCTGTGAACGTTGGAATTTTCGTGAGTGTAATACTCCGTAAGTCGGTCTATCACCTGTTTGGGACGCTGTGTAGTTGCGCCGTTATCCAGCCATACGAGGTCGTGACCGTTTATCCTTTCCCCAAGTATCGGAAAATCCCTGCGTATCTGCTCCAATGTTTTTGTGCCGATGATAATAGAATTATTTCCGCTCTGCTTGAAATTTCCGCTTTCCGCTGTATTTGCCTGTGCCTTTTGTGCGGCAATATCTGCCGACTGAGCCTGTGAAACCACTACAGGAGAATATCCCGATGCTTTGGGCTGAACGGGAGCCTTTTCCTCCCTGTAAATACCAAAGCCGTCAAGCTCGGAAACTACAGTATCAAGGTCTTTTTCTTCAAGGGAATATTTTGGCTTATAAAGCTCGTTCTCCGAAACCTGCGCCGCAGAGGTCATGTCCGTAAACGGAAGAGTATATGAAGCAGTTCCCACGGGAGCAAAGCCGTCAAGGGGTGGGGTTTCGGGATAAAACTCGTCCGCATTTACAGCGGTGGCTTCGCTCAGCACTTCCTCCGCAGCCCTTGCATAGCCGTCAAGCTGATTTATCTCACTCTGAAAGGGCACTGCTTCACGGCTGAAAAAGCCTTCGGACTTATTTACTGCCCTGTCAATGACCGAGGTATCGCCCTTTGTGACAAGGTCATCAATGCCCTGCGCACATTCGGCTGTGTTGTATTCGGGGAAAAGTCCGTTTGCCAGCGCTTCAAGCTCACCTTCTGAAGGTAGTCTGTCAATCGTAGTCATAGTATTCACCTACTTCAACGTCTTCAAGCACTGCGATAGCGTCGTCCGAAAGGATAGCCGCCGAGCAGTAAAGGCTGAGCAGGTAGGAAGCCACGCCCTTGTCGTCGATACCTCTGTATCTTACCGAAAGACCTCTGGACTGTTCGTTCTTGAGATTTGCCTGATACAGACCGATAACTCCGCGTTTTGCCTCGCCTGTGCGGATAAGGAGGATATTGGTCTTTCCGCTCTTGCTCTTGGGATTTTTCAGTCCGTCCACAAGCAGCTTGTCTGTGGGGATAATGGGGATCCCTCTCCAAAGGATAAAGTTTCCGCCTGCAATGTTTGCTGTTACGGGAGGAACGCCGCGCTTGGTGCATTCTCTCTCAAATGCTGCGATAGCCCTGGGGTGAGCAAGGAAGAAGGAAGGCTCCTTCCATACCTTTGTGATAAGCTCGTCCAGATCGTCGGGAGTGGGTGCGCCGTTTCTTGTCTGAATACGCTGGGAATCGGGAACGTTTTTTAAGAGACCGTAATCGTCATTATTGATAAGCTGGCTCTCCTGACGCTCACGCAGGCTCTCTATTGCGAGATTCAGCTGTTCCTTTACCTGATCGTAGGGTGAGCTGTAAACATCCTCTATCTGCGTATTTACGTTGATGATAGTGGAAATGGAATTGAGACGGTACTCGCGGGGCTGTTCCTCGTACTCCACATAGCCCTGAGGAACGATGTCCGATTTCTTTGTTGCGCTGCACAGCACATCAAGGGGAGTTTCACCCTCCTTTACTCGGTTCACGCGGTAGATACCCGACTCAAGTCCCTTAAATTCAAGGAGCTTTGTTATCCACTTGGGAGTAAGTGCTCCATACTGGGGTTTTGTTTTGGTGACGTCCGCTAAATTGTAGGCCGCCTTTGCACCCAGTGCATTGATCTTTTCTTCTGCCATGATGATTTCCTCCAAAAAATTTATTTATTAAAAAGCATTAGCTTGATAATACATTAATACTGCGGCATTGTCGGGTCCACATCTCTTGCCCATGCGTTGATGCCGTCCTTTAGATTGTACATTGGACCCGTATAGCCCGCTTCACGCAGTGTATTCACTGCAAGTATGCTGCGCTTGCCCTCCTTGCAGACGAACACCGTATCAACGGTCGGGTCAAGCTCATTCTGCCTGCGCTCCAGCTGACCTATTGGAATGACCTTCGCGTCAAGAAATTTGGTGATAGCCCGCTCGTGAGGCTCTCTCACGTCGATAATGGTTATCTTTTCTCCCTCGTCAAGTCGGCGTTTCAGCTCCTTGGCTTCGATGCCCTCAACGGGAGCTTCCTCCTCTTCCTGCTTTTTTATGCCGCAGAAATCGGCGTAATCGTACTCTTCAAGCTTTGTAATGGTGGGGTGCTCTCCGCATATGGGACAGTTCGGGTCCTTATGTATTTTAAGCTCTCTGAATCTCATCTTCCATGCATCGAAGTTCAGTAGCCGACCGATGAGAGCTTCTCCCCCGCCCACAATAAGCTTGATGACCTCGTTTGCCTGAATGGTGCCGATAATTCCCGGGAGTGCTCCCATAACACCACCCGTTGCGCAGGAGGGTACAAGTCCCGCAGGAGGGGGCGAGGGGTACATACATCTGTAGCAGGGACCTTCCTTTGCATAGTATACCGAAGCCTGTCCCTCAAACTGATACATCGCCCCGAAAACGTCGGGCTTTCCCAGCAGCACGCAGGCGTCATTCACAAGATAGCGGCACTGATAATTGTCCGAAGCGTCCGCCACCACGTCGTATTCGGAAATGATGTCCAGAGCATTTTCCGCAGTGAGCATATAATTGTAGGTCTCCACCTTCACAAGGGGATTTATCTGCTTTATGCTGTCCTTTGCGGATGCTACCTTCGGTCTGCCGATGTCCCTTGTGCCGTGAATGACCTGCCTCTGAAGATTGGTCTCGTCCACCTCGTCAAAGTCGATAAGTCCCAGCTTTCCCACGCCTGCCGAAGCCAGATACTGCGCAAGAGGCGCTCCCAGTCCGCCCATTCCAACAATGAGAACTTTAGCGGCTTTCAGCTTTTTCTGACCCTTTATGCCCACCTCCTGCAGCAGCAGATGCCTGCTGTATCGGAGTATCTCCTCATTGGTGAGCTTTTCTCCCTTGGTATCGCCCAGCACGCTTTCCACAGGCGCACCCCCTGCTATTGCGGGAATGAGCATTATTTCGTCACCCGTTTTAACGGGAGTATCATTTCCCTGCAGCACCTTGATATTCTCCCCGTTGACAAACACGTTGGTGAACTGCCGAAGCTCTCCGTTTTCGTCAAAGAGCGCCTTTTTTGTTTCGGGATATTCGTCCGCAAATGAGCGGATGATTTCTCCGACAGTATTTCCCTCCAGCTCCAGCTCAGAGCGGTGATTTGTGAACGAACGCAGAGTAGTCGGTATAAGTACGGTTATCGCCATAATATTTACTCCTTATTGCATATAGTGATTTTTTCTTCCGAAAACTGCATGTCCTCCGCAGAAAGCACAAAGCTTTTGGTCTTGACTGCTTTACCCTTTACCACCGACATTATTATGTATGAATAAACGGGCAATGCGTGGGTGCGGTCATATTCCGAAGGGACAGCCCCGCAGTCGGGGTGGGAATGATAAAAACCGATAATGTCAAGCTTTTTCTTTCGTGCGGTAAGCTCCGCTCGAAGCATTATTTCGGAGGTTATCTCAAAGCGGTGATATTTTTCCGATTTATCATATCCGTTATCGGCAGCCTCGGCATATTCTGCGGTCTTTTCACCTGTTTCGTCAATACTTCCGAAAATAATGCCGCAGCATTCCTCGGGATAACGCTCCGAACCGTCCGTCAAAATATGTTGAATAACGTCCCTTGAAAGATATATCAAGCCTCACACCTCCCACAGCGGATTGGAAAGATACCGCCCGCCGCCGTCGCAGAGAATGGTGACTATCACCGAGCCGGGCGGTGCATTTTCCGCAGTTTTCAGCGACGCAAGGACATTTGCTCCCGAGCTTATCCCCACGAAAAGTCCATGCTTTCGGGCAAGCAGCTTTGTCATCTCATAGGCTTCCTCGGTGGAGATATCCACAATTTCATCGGCAAGGGATTCATCAAAAAAGCTTGACCTGACATGTGCAGTCGGGTGCTTTATCCCCTCAATGCCGTGAAAGGGCGAATCGGGGCGCATCATCACTGCTTTTATCCCGCTGTTATATTCTTTCAGCCGTTTTACACAGCCTGTGAACGTTCCCGCCGTGCCCGTTCCCGATACAAAATGAGTTATACTTCCGCCTGTCTGTGACAGAATTTCTTTTCCCGTACCGTTATAATGTGCAAGCCAGTTTTCATTGTTGCTGTATTGGTCGGGGTAGAAATATTTTTCGGGAGCTTCGGAAATAATACGCTGTACCTCGTTGTATGCTCCGTCAATCCCTTCAAGGGGCGAGGTTTCGATAATATCCGCACCGTAGGCTTTCATAAAGCACTTGCGTTCGGGAGATACGTTTTCGGGAATACAGAGCCGCACCTTATATCCAAGCGCCGAACATATCATTGCATAGGAAATACCCGTGTTTCCGCTTGTTGCGTCGATAACGGTCTTATCCTTTGTAAGACTGCCATCGGCAATACCTTTCAGGAGCATAGCCTTTGCCGCCCTGTCCTTGACCGAGCCGCCTGCATTCATAAATTCAGCTTTGGCGTAAAGCTTAACTCCATCTTTCAGCCCGTCTATGTCAAGGCTCAGCAGGGGCGTATTTCCTATTAGATCGAGAATTGTCATTATACCCCTCCTTTCATTCTGCGTAATAATGAAAAAAGCCGCTTCATTACAAGATGAAACAGCTTCAAAAAACATATTTCAAGCTGTTCACATATGCAGCACAATAAAGCAAATGCGAACAGTTAAGGATAATTTTCATCCGGTTCACATCTGCCCTATACACATACAACAGCAAAACAGCTTTTTCATAAAAATTACCCTTTCAAAATGTATTAACCTACTATGTTTGTTGGTTTGTATTTATATGATACACCTTAAACACTACTTTGTCAATAGGTTTAGTATATATTCGTAACTATGCATATATAATTCAATAATTCTGTCCAAAATTTGACATTAATGACAAAACAAGACATAAAGCGATATTAGATACAGACGTTTCTTTAAATTATATAGACACTTGTAATTCTCTCCTATTATCCGAAAAGACCGCCCAATTCTTGGAGCGGTCTTTCGGGTTTGGTTTATGGGGAAGAAGAAATTAAAGAATTATTGAGCCTGAGCTGCGATCTGGTCGTTGGTGTCATTAATACCCAGATCAATAGCATCATATGCCGAGTCACGCACCGAGTACCAGTCATTGCCCTGGATAGGCTGATTTATTGTGTCGCTTACAAGATTTGCGTAATCGGTGGGCAGTCCGCCGTAGATATCTCTTATGGGATTTTCGGTGGTAAGTCTCTTGACCTCGTCCTTCATCTCAAGCATCTCGTCGGTCCAGCCGTAGTCGGACTTGTGCTTGTCTTTGCTTATCTGTATGGAATTTTCATCATCATAGGAGGCGATGATGCATTCCATGAATCTTGCAACGCCCTCGGGATTGCCCGCTCCCTTGCAAAGGTTGTAGCAGTCTATCTCGGCATTGTAGTAATACTTGTCTGCCTTATCGTCCCTGGGGATAGGAACGAAGAAAACATCTTCGGGTGAGCCGAAATTCTTGGTCCAGATATCGGGAGACTGTTCTATCTCGTAAAGTCCTCCTATGTAGAAAAGCTCCTTGCCCTCTCCAATAAACTGTATCTGGGGCTGCCAGTTGAACAGATTTTTATCAAGTATAAGACCGTTTACATTCAGATCATACTGATACTGCATTGCTCTTTCAAAGGAGGGGTCACTCAGATTATTGATAAGCTTTCCGTCGGAAATTGATACCGCAGGAACTCCGCTTGCAAGATAAAGGGGTGTTGCATTGAACCAGCCGTCAAGTCCGTACTGCTCAGAATCGTTATCCACATATTCAAGCAGCATTTCCTTGAATTTATCCAGAGTCCATTCGCCGTTTTCGTAAAGCTCCTTAGGGTCATCAAAGCCCATTTCCTCGATAGTTCTGCGGTTGTAATACACAACATAGCCTTCTGTAGCCTGACAAGCCATAAGATAATGCTGTCCGCCGATAGCAAACATTTCGTTAAGCTCCTTTACGCTTTCCCAGAGAGGACTGCTCCAGTCCACGTAAGCGTCATAGGACTGGGTCATTCCCGAGATAACACACTTGGGTACCGCTTCGGAAGCAGGGAAAAAGTCTATTCCCTCACCGCTTAAAATAAATGTGGAAAGGTCATTGTACTGATTAGCCCATGTGGTGGGATAGCTTTCTATGATTCCGCCGTACTTCTTCTCAAAAAGCTCCACCGATACGGGTTTTGTGTTTCCGAGACCTGTGGGATGCCATGGGTCGTAGAAGGAAAGCCACTTGATGGTCTTGTTTTCAAGCTCGCCCGTAAGGCTGTCTGCAAGAGCGTTTACCTGTTCCTCCTGCTCGGGGGCAAGAGTCTCGGTGTTTATCTCAACGGTAACTGCTGTGGTGGTCTCCTGCTCAAGAAGATAGCCGTGTTCTCCGTCGTCGGAGCTGCTTCCGCAGGCGGTCATGGAAGCGGTAAGGCAAAGTGCAGTGCATATTGCTGCTGTTTTTCTGATTGACATAACTTTCATATCCTTTCGTTTTTTAGTTTTTAACGTCCATAAGACCTTTAAGTATTTCCTCGTCCTTGAAGCTGCAGCTTGTGCGGCTGTAGAATGCGTCTGTAACGTCCCACAGAACAGGGCACATATCCCTGTCGTAAGCAGCTTCACATACGCTTGTAAGATACTTTTTAATGGAGTCCTTATCCTTGTTTTTAACCGGGCAGCCGTATTCACCGATTATAACGGGAATTCCCTTGTCCACGAAATGCTCCTTCATCATATCCATATTCTTTTCAAGCTCTGCCATATCCGCTTCAGTACCCCAGTCCGTTCTGCACTTGCCCCAGTCAGCGTCCTGCTCAAGTATTGCAAATGTGGAAGGAGTATAGTAATGCACAGAAACTGCACAGCGGTTTTCGGGGTCATCGGGCATTTTGTAAAGCTCGTCGCAGGTGAGAGCAACGTCTGTTGCATATCCCGCAATAAGCAGGTGGCGCTTTTTGTTGTTTCCGCCCGAAGCTCTGACAAGATCGACAAACTTCTGATTTATTTCATTTAACAGTCCATATGCGGCATTCTTATCGCCCTCGCCGCTGTAACGGTTCCATATGCTGTCCCAGCAGCCTTCCTCGTTTAAGGATTCAAACATAAGCTTGTCGCTATAATTTTTAAATTCATCGGTAAGCTGAGTCCAGATGCGCTCGTACTTGTACATGCACTCGTCCTTGTCCTCGCCCGCGAATTTTTCCCACCAGCCGCCGTCCCAGTGGATATTGAGGATAACGTACATTCCGCTGTCCAGCGCCCAGTCAACGACCTGCTTCACCCTTGCAAGATATTCGGGGTTTATGTCATAATTTCCGGTCATCATATTCGACCATGCCACAGGTATACGAAGAACTCCGAAGCCCGAATCCGCATAGCCTCTGATAATATCCTCGGTGATAACAGGACTTCCCCAGCCGGTTTCGTAATTGGTCACGCTTGAAGCATTTATCCAGCTTCCGCAGCTTTCAAAGGTATTGCCGAGATTTATGCCGAGACCCATATCCTTGACGATCTCCATAGTTGACATATCGCGCATTTCTCCCTTTGTTTCACCGCAGCCTGTAAACAGGGCAGAAACTAACGAAAGAGAAAGCACCAGCGATATAAATTTTGATAATCCTTTGATGATATGCATTACCATCACTCCTCCTTTTTTATAATTATATTGCTTTATCCCCTTCTGCACAATATCCTAAGCAGTCAGAATTACTGACCTTTTGTGCATTTTGGGATTTTTTTTAAAATTCAGGCTTTTTAGTTGCAATGCAGGATATTTTATGCTAAACTGATATCAGAGGTGATATATATGACCAAAGCGATATATCCCGTTATAGGGAAACAGGCAGAGCTTCCGTTTTATCTGACGGGTATAGGAGTGTCCGACCCCAAGATACACGTTGTGAGAAAAATGGGCTTATCCTCACATCAGCTCCTATTCACTTCATCGGGAGCGGGAGTACTGTATGTTGACGGCAAGGAATACCGTCAGGAAAAGGATTCCGTATTCTATCTTGCTCCGGGCATACCTCACGATTATCACCCCATAAACGAAAGCTGGGTAACGAACTGGCTTGTTTTCCGCGGAAAATATTCTGCCGATATTATGAAAACTATGGGCTTCGGGGAATTTGCAAATTCGGAAATGTGCAGCATCTCACACCTTGAAAAGTTATTCCGAAGGATATGTTCAGCTGCCGAAGACCCAATAAACGGCGGAGAAAATGCGTCTGTGCTTGTATATGAATATATACTTGCCATGCGTGAGGCAATGTTTTTCCGTTCAGCAGAAGCCTCCGAAAAAAGTCATATTGTTGATGAAGCTCTGATGTTTATTGACAGGAATTATATGCAGGATATAGCCGCAGAAACACTGGCAGGACTGTCGGGGATAACCGTGCAGCATTTCTGCCGTGTGTTTAAGGCGGAAACCTC
>JBJFHQ010000274.1:0-2038 GCA_051893755.1 Oscillospiraceae bacterium | reverse complement strand
GAAAAAAAGGTCAATCAGATAACCCGCGAGGAACGCTTCAAGCTGATGAACGTCATTAAAAATTTCCCCGTGACGGTAAAGGATTTTCGTCCAATTGACGAGGCTATCATTACAAGCGGCGGTGTGGACGTTTCGGAGATAAACCCCAAAAATATGGAGTCAAAGCTTGTAAAGGGACTGTACTTTGCGGGGGAGGTCATCGACGTGGACGGCTATACGGGGGGCTTTAATCTGCAGATAGCCTTTTCGACGGCTTATTCTGCGGGGCTTGCCATGGGACAATATGATCATTAAATGAACAGGAGGAATTCATTATGCCAATAAATGTAGCTATCGACGGTCCTGCGGGAGCGGGAAAATCTACTCTTGCACGGGCTGCGGCAGGAAAACTCGGATATATCTACGTCGACACGGGAGCACTTTACCGTTCGGTGGCGTACTATGTTCTGAAAAAGGGGAAGGACCCCAAAAACAGCGGTGAGGTCATCGAGCTTCTGCCGGAGATAAAGCCCGAATTGAAATATATCGACGGAGTTCAGCACGTTTTCATCAACGGTGAGGACGTTTCCGAGCATATCCGCACATCTGAGGTATCTATGAACGCTTCGGCTGTTTCTGCGATACCCGAGGTGAGAAAATTTCTCTTCGACATTCAGAAGAACATTGCCGCAAACAACGATATTATCATGGACGGACGTGATATCGGAACAGTAGTGCTGCCCGATGCGCAGGTGAAGATATATCTTACTGCGTCAGACAAGGTCCGCGCCGAGAGACGCTGCGCCGAGCTTATCGCAAAGGGCGAAAATGCGGAATTTGAGACCGTTCTGGAGGATATCCGCCGCAGAGACTGGAACGATATGCACCGTGAAACTGCTCCGCTGAAGCAGGCGGAGGACGCTGTTCTGCTGGACACCTCGGAGCTTGACCCCGAGCAGTCGCTCGACAAACTGGTGGAGATAATACAGAACAGGATATAGGAGGATCATCATGTACACTGCAAGCGAAAAAAGATACGATACCATGGTCTACAGAAGAACGGGCAGGAGCGGTCTTAAGCTCCCCGTGATATCGCTGGGACTGTGGCAGAATTTCGGCTACACCGACAGCTTTGAAAACAGTGAGAAAATGTGCCGCACTGCCTTTGACCTGGGAATAACATATTTCGATCTGGCGAACAACTACGGAAACCCCTACAACGGCTCCGCCGAGGAAAATTTCGGGAAGATACTCGACAGGGGTCTTCGCAGCTACCGGGACGAGCTTATCATCTCCACCAAGGCAGGCTATGACATGTGGCCCGGTCCCTACGGCGACAAGAACGGTTCCAGAAAATATCTGACCGCAAGCCTCGACCGGAGCCTTAAGAGAATGGGGCTTGATTATGTGGATATTTTCTATCATCACATCTACGACCCCGATACTCCCCTTGAAGAGACTGCTCTGGCACTGGATAATGCAGTGAGACAGGGCAAGGCGCTTTATGTGGGCATCTCCAATTACAACAGGGAAAAAACTGCGGAGATACTGAAGATTTTCCGCGAGCTGAAAACTCCCTATGTGGTAAATCAGCCGTCCTATTCCATGCTGAATCGCTGGATAGAGCGTGATAAGCTGGATAAGCTTGCTATTGACGAGGGCTTTGGTCTGGCGGTATTTTCTCCGCTGTATCAGGGACTGCTGACCGACAGATATCTCCACGGCATACCCGCAGATTCGAGAGTTGGCAAGGGCAGAACATGGATAAGAGATGAGATCACCGAGGAAATGGTGGCAAGGCTCAATAAGCTCAACGATATCGCAAAGGGCAGAGGGCAGACCTTATCACAGATGGCGCTTTCCTGGGTGCTTAAGAATGAGGCGGTGACCACGGTCATCACAGGAGCAAGCAGACCGCAGCAGATCATTGATAATGCGCAGGCTTTGCAGAAGCTGGAGTTTTCCGCGGAGGAAGAAGCAGAAATAGAAAAGCTTATTGATAAGGTATAAGAACCTGTCCACATAGGCGTATACGCACGTCTTTTCGGCAAATTTTGCC
>JBJFHQ010000273.1:0-2040 GCA_051893755.1 Oscillospiraceae bacterium | reverse complement strand
CGGTGGTGTGAGAGGTCGGCTGCTCAATTAATGGGCAGCCTCCTACTCGATTTCACAAAAAGCTATGTCCGCGCAGAAAAAAACACAGTCGGCGTTATGCTGACTGTGCTTTTTCTTATGATATGCAGTTTGTTATTATTATCGAAGTGACGTCAACAGGAAATCCCACTCCCGAAAAGGATATGGAAACGATGCTGTTTATCCCGTCGGCAAAGCCTACTGCCTCTGCCGTGTCGCGTATCATGGAATAATCATATGTGACCTGAGTCTCGGTGACCGACGAAGAAGCAACTACCTCCTTGGAGGTCCCGTCCGAGATATACATATTGATAGGACTCATATTGTTACCTGCTGCAACCGAAGAGGTGTAATCCACAATAAGCTGAGATGTGTCTGTCATATTGGATACGCTGAAATTATCGGCGTTGTCAGCGAGGGAGTAATTCAGTATCTCACTTCCGCCCACCGATTGGGCATGTGTAAAAGTAAGACTTATATCGGAAAGATTCTCCGCAGTCGGCTGTGTCTCGGTCTCCGAAGCCGGTGCCGTATCAGAAGCGCTCTCGGAGGATGCGGATGTTTCCGAAGAAACAAGGGAAGTTGCGGAGGTATCCGCCGATGATGCGGAGCTCAGGCTTTCTGACGTTTCTGTATCGGACTCCGAAGTGAGCTCGGTTTGTGATAAGGTATCGGCTGAGGTCTGGGGAGCAACTGTTGTTTCGGCAACAGGTACCGTATCAGAACCGCCGATATCTCCGAAATAGCCCTGAGAATACAGATAATATCCTGCCGCAGCAGCCGCGAGTATTACAATTACTGCAATAATAGCGCCCACAGGAGATTTTTTCTTTTTAGCAGGCTCGGGCGCAGGAGGAGCTTCCTTTATTTCTTTGCTTTCGGGGGTGTGGGTCTCTTCCGATTTTTTTTCGGAGGGCTTGTTTTTCACGCTGATGTCGGAATAAAAGTCCTTTCCGAAATCCTCTTCCCTCTTGTTCATAAATGAGGAAACTACGGGAAGGGGACCGTCATCGGCGGAATCAACAGGCATCTTAGGCTCTTCGGGGAGCTCTACATCGGGAATAACTCTTTTCGGAGGTATTTCAGTTTTAGCTTCGGGCTTTGGAGTATCCTGCTGCACGCTGTTCTCTGCAGTCTTGACTGCCGCAGCTGTCGGCACAGGCGCAGGCGGGGGAGAAGCGGGCTTCTTCTGGATTATCTCCGCCTTTTTGGGTTTGAGCACCGAAATATCCTTTGGTTTTATGATGCTGATCTCCTTGACCTGAGGAAGCTCTGCAGCCGCCTCCGCCGCAGCCTCGATAGTTTTTTCTATTTCATCCTCGGCGTGGGTCTCTATATCGGTGTTGGTCTCTTTTTCGGAGCCTGTCTGAACTGCAGCAGTCTCCTCAGGCTTTGTCTCGTCGGATTTTTCCGTCGCTGCCGTTTCGGCAGTCGGAGCAGCCTCCTGTTCCACAGGCTTTGCTGCTTCATTCTCAATGACTGTAGATTCCTCGATCACAGTACCGCATTCGGGACAAAATTTTGCATTTGGTTTAAGTTCTGCTCCGCAGCTTTTACAAGTCGCCATTATATGTAACTCCTTTGTATTTGAATATTATTGGCACCGGGTCTGTGCAGGTACGGACATGCTATCAAACATCAGACCTCGGTGAAGAATCTCTGCCATGCAGAATATGAACCTCCCGGTCCGATCTCCGTATATCCGCTTTTCTCGGCGGGCATATCAAGATTAGGTGCGTTTACCTGTGCAGTCATTGGCTCGGCGCAGAAGTAATTCTTGAAGCCCTTGTCGTTCCAGATGATCCAGAATTTGTAGTTTTCGTCCACTTCGTTAAGAATGGACTTTCCGCTTGCAGTATCAGTCATAATAGTGCCGCAAAACTGAGTGCCGTTGTGATCTATAGTCGTACCCACGTACATATCATTGCATATATCCGACAGAACAGGGCGCTTGCCGCTGTTTACGTATTCCTTGTCGTATGTGTTCAGCTTAAGATTTCTGCCGTTGGGGAGCCATCTTCT
>JBJFHQ010000272.1:0-9559 GCA_051893755.1 Oscillospiraceae bacterium | reverse complement strand
TTGGTATTGTGCTTTCTTATGTGGTAGTGCGTATAATCGAGACAGGAGCTAATCGTTATGTGCGTACTCCGAACATTCCTGCCTGTCTTTATGCCTGTGCAGTCGGTGCTTTGTTTGCTCTGATAGTGAACCTGATCGCATTACGGAAGATAAAGCACCTGAATCTTACAAATGTAAGCGGCAATTAGGGAAACATTTGAACATATTAACAGCTTATACTGCTCCCTGATCAAAAAGCGTACAAAAAATCAAGCGAGCTCCTGCATATATGGATCTTGCGCAGATTTTTTGTATACACTTTTATTGGGGAGCAGTATCAAATGCAGTTTCAGATTTTATCGGAAACTGCATTTTTTAGTTGAGGAAGCGCTGATCAAAGGTACAAAACAGCTTCTGCCGATTTGTATATCCTGCCGAGAAAAAAGTTCTTGACAAATCAGGTCTATTGTGATAGACTTATTATAATAAATATCGGTCTATAGAAATAGACCTGCAAAAGGGAGAGTATATCATGAGCATATCAAACAGCGAACAAAGCTTAATGGAGATAATCTGGGAGGAAGAGCCTGTCAGATCGGGGGAGCTTGTCACACTGGCATTTGAAAGGCTTGGGTGGAAGAAATCCACCGTCTATACGGTGATAAAAAAGCTGAGCATCAAGGGGATAATACATAGCGAGAATGCAGTGATAACCGCTCTGCGCTCCCGCAAGGATGTAGTGGGCGAAAAGTCGGAAAGCTTCGTGGACAAAAGCTGCGGCGGCTCTCTGCCAATGTTTCTGGCGGCATTTCTCGGAAAGGAAAAGCTCACCCGCGAAGAGGCGGAGGAGCTGAAAAGACTTATCGACGACCACACGGAGGAATGACCTATGACCGATATTTTCAGAACGGTGCTCAACATGAGCATAACGGGAACATATATTGCTGCTGTGATAATCATATTGCGGCTGTTCATGAAAAAGCTTCCGAAGAAATATTCCTACTTTCTCTGGGCGATACCGGGCATACGCCTGCTGTGTCCGTTTTCGTTCTCGTCGGCGGTCAGCATTTTCAATCTGCTTGTACCCGAAAAGCCCGAAATATCATCGGGACGAATGGAATATATCCCACGGGACATCGAGTATTCCTATGAGCCGCAGGTGAATGAAACGGTGAATACATATCTTCCCGGCGCTCAGCCTGACAACAGCGTAAATCCTATGCAGATAGTCCTTGGCATCTGCGCCTGGGTGTGGCTTATCGGCGTGATTGCTATGCTGATATATACGATATCCTCTTATCTTAAGGTGAGAAAAATCGTGGCGGACAGCAAATGCATAGGCGAAAATATTTACGTCTGCGGCAGGATAGAGTCGCCCTTTGTGTACGGTATCATCAAGCCCATGATATACGTCCCCGAGGGCGTGTCCGGGCAGGATATGCGGTACATAACCGCCCATGAGAATACCCACATAAAACGGGGCGACCATATCATCAGGCTTATCGCCATGGCAGTGCTGTGCATTCACTGGTTTGACCCGATCGTGTGGATATCATACCGGCTTATGGTGAAGGATATGGAGCTTTCCTGCGATGAGCGCGCAGTGCAGAGCTTTGACGGCGATGTGCGTAAGGAGTATGCAAATGCGCTTCTGAACATGTCGCTGAAGCAGAACAAGCTTTATGGCATGCTCGCATTCGGAGAAAGCAACATCAAGTCGCGCATCAAGGGCGTATTATCGCTGAAAAAGCCGAAGCTCGTCGCTGCTGTCGGAGCAATTGCTGTGCTTGTCATTGCGGCGGTGTGTCTGCTGACAAATGCGGAGAGCAGCACGGGTATCGAGGACGGCAGATATATCAGCGGCAGGAATATTGCCATATCTGCGCTCAGCTCAACCTTCGGTGATTTTTCGGGATATTATTATGATTTTGACGGCGATACCCTTATGATAATTTCCGGAAAAAATGACTTCGGCAGAGCATATGAGCTTTCAGAGTGGACAGACCTGCCCTACACTGCCGAGGAATGGGAAGGTATGACCGAAATGCTGCTCGGGTTTGATATGAGCGGATATGATGATGTGCTGTATATGGAGCTTGACAGCTCATATCTGCTGATGAAGGCGGGCGGGGAGCTGTGGATAGCCGAGATACGGGGCGAGGAGATATGGAGCATTTACAGTCTTGTTCCGATTTCCGATACAGGTGCCGCAGGCTCCGATATACCGCCGCACAGCTCCTACGCCGCCGTGAACAAGGACGGCTATGTATATAATATCCCCATTGAAGAAGGCTATGATTACATCTCCCCATACATCCGGGGAGACCATGCACAGGCTCCCATAGCGGCAGAGTACAGCGCTGACGAGCTTCGGCTCTATCCCACCGAAAACGCGGACGGGCAATATGTCATAATGCGGCTGCTTCACGACGGTGAGGACTATTATTATGAGTTTGAAGATACAAATTTCCGAAGCTGGTTCAGCATTGATAAGGAAACATGGCAGACCCTGGAAATGAACATAGATATGTACTCACTGAGGGAAATGCACGCTGTTGTCGGGGAAAGGCTATCCGACGGGAAGTATATCGTTTCGGACGGAAACGTGTATTATACCATATATTCGGACAGCGAATTAGCTGTGGGAGACAGGGTGACCGTGATGTATCTCGGCAATGTGCTTGCGGTGGATAATGCGCTGCTTGACACAGTGGAGGTGGTGACCGAAAATGAGGAAAATATCCCCGATCTGAGCCTCCTGCAGAAGCAGGCTGATATACAAATCATCGGGCAGAGCGAAACGCTTCGGAGGACGACGGCAATATCCGTATTCTGTCTGCTGGAAAAAAATTATTAATAATTTTCAAAAAAGCTTGACATATAGAAAATACTATGATATACTATTTACATTATTTCAGTAAAGGAGGCGGGCAAATGTTCAAGCATAATAATTTCAGAACCGGAATGATCGGAAATGAACCTTTGCCTGTCGGGATAATATAGCTGCTGCGGTGTATTATATATCTCAAATGCTGAGCGTACATTTCTGTAGGGAAGTGTACGCTTTTTTTTATTTTGAATGGGGGTAAAACAGTGAAGAAAAACGAAAAAAACAAGGTACGGATATTCGCAAATAATGCCTACGCCGTGAAAACGGTGTGGGAAATAAGCAAAAGCCGCGTCATACATACGGCGCTGGCTTCAATAGCAGACTATGCGGAATGGATATTTATGAGCATATTCTTTCTGCGGTATGTGATAAATGCGATAGAGACTGAGGCGCCCTTTGAGACGATACTTATTTTCATCGGCATATGCTTCGGGGTATTCTGTCTGCTTGCGATGTATGACAGCTATCTTAAGGCGGTGGTTTATCCGTACACCGATAATCTTATCTGCCGCAGACTGTATCGTAAGCTTTATGCAAAGGCACGAAATGTGGAGCTGCGCTGCTTTGAGGACGCGGATTTCTACAACCGCTACACAATGGCGCTCGACGGCTCCCCACAGAAAATGACCGCCTCGGTGAACTTTTTCTTCTCGGTCATATTCGGAGTTATCGCGGCAGCGGCTGCATTCTGGTCAATGTTTTCAATAGACCCGTTTTCGGTGCTTTTTGTGATATCACCGATAATCGGCAATTTCGTTTTCGGCGGACTTATGAACAGGATATGGGGCGGACGCTACGTTGATACTGTGAAAAACAACCGCATCGCAGAGTATGTGAACCGTGTCATGCTGCTTGCGGAGTATGCAAAGGAGATACGCTTTTCAAGCATACACGACCTTATGATGAAGCGATACGATGAGGCTATGGAGGGCAGCTGCAAAGTCGCCGACAAGTACGGCAAAAAAGCCATAGCATACACATGGGCACAGAATGTGACGACCTTTGCCCTTGTTTTCGAGGGAATAATGATATATGCCGCATACCGCACTATCGTATCAAAAACTATGGGACTTGCGGAGCTTGCCATTATGTTTACGGCAATGTCCACCTCATCGTGGATACTTATCGGAATTTTCAACAATCTCATGGAGGCTATGAAAAACGGACAGTTCCTTGAGTATTTCCGCACATTCATGGAGTACAAGGAGAAGATACCCGAAGATCAGAAGGGCATTATCCCCGAAAAGATATACTCTATCGAGTTCAGGCACGTCTGCTTTGAGTATAAGGAGAATACGCCCGTTATTAATGACCTCAGCTTTAAGATAGAGGGGAACAGAGTCTGTGCGCTGGTCGGTCATAACGGCGCGGGAAAATCCACTATCATCAAGCTGCTGTTCAGATTATACGACCCCACAAGCGGAGAGATACTCGTAAACGGCATCAACATCAAGGAGTACGACCTCAAAGCATATCGCAGACAGTTCTCCGCAGCATTTCAGGACCACAAGGTCATGGCGATGTCGGTGCGGGATAACGTGCTTATGGGAGAAGATTTCGATGACCCCGACGGTACCGCAGAGCGTGCGCTGAGATGTGCGGGCGTGTGGGATAAGGTGCAGAGCCATCCAAAGGGCATGGACACGGTTATGACAAAGGAATTCGACAGCGAGGGCGCAGTGCTTTCGGGCGGCGAACAGCAGAAGATAGCAGTTGCCAGAGCCTTTGCACAGAATGCCTCCGTCAAGGTATTTGACGAGCCCTCGGGCGCTCTTGACCCTATTGCGGAGTATGACCTGTACAGGGGCATCATGGACGAGAGCAAGGGACATATCACACTGTTCATCTCTCACAGACTGTCCTCCGTTAAGGACGCCGACGAGGTGTTCATGCTGGAAAACGGCAGAGTTATCGAGCAGGGCACTCACCGCGAGCTTATGGAGATGAACGGCAGATACTGTGAGATGTTCACAAAACAGGCGCAGAATTATCTTGCGGACGAATCCTACGGAGAGGAGGCGGCAGTATGAACGAGCTCAGAAAAATAACGTCCGATAATCTATGGCTTTTAAAGCTTTGCTATAAGGCATCTCCGCTGTATGTTATCCTGTACATAGCCGAAGCTGTCCGCAACGAGATAGTTGTGTTTCTGGAATTTACCTTCGGACTGAACTTTGTGCTGGAATGTGCGGAGTTCGGCAAACCGTTTGAAACGGCGGCGATATTTCTGATATGTCTGCTGGCGTTTGTGATGCTGGGGCTGTGGTTCAATGCCTATGTGTTCCAGAAGCTGCAGCAGAAGGCTCAGCCGAAGATAAAGCAGGCTATCAATGAAATGATGTTCAGAAAGGCAAAGGAGATAGACCTTGAATGCTACGATGACCCCGGGTTTTATAATGAGTATGTGCTGTCCGTATCGGAGACAGACAATCAGATAGGCAGGATATTCAATCTGCTGACAAACCTTTTCACGGGACTTACTTCCATCATACTTTCGGGTGCATTTTTCATCGGGAACGACCCTGTTTCCTTTATTTTCATTGCCATATCCTTCGCAGCTTCGCTGTGGTCGGGAAAGGCGCTCAATAAGCTGAATTATCAGATTAGAAACGAGAAAAATCCCTATGAGAGAAAGCTTGGCTATGTGAACCGTGTATTCTATCTCAACGACTACGCAAAGGAGATACGTCTGAACACAAAGGTCTCCGACGAGCTTTTAAAGGACTTTGACGATATGGGCGATAAGCTCCTTGACATTGATAAGAAAAACGCAGGCAGACGCTTCGGGCTGCAGTTTTTCAAGGACTATATCAGCAACAGCTTCCTTATCGACGTTGTGTATATGATATATCTCGTGTACTGTGCGGCGGTGCTTCACAGGATATCCTACAGTAATGTTGCGGTAATGCGCGGCACGGCTAACCGCATGAAAAACCGCATGCGGCAGTTTTCCGATGTCTACCCCAAAATGCAGGAGATAAGCCTCTATGTCCGCAAAATGCAGGATTTCCTCGGTATTGAGCCGAAGATCGTCAGCACTGCAAATAAGCCGATGCCCGAGAAGCCCGCAGAGATCGAGCTTCGGAACGTTTCCTTCGGCTACAGCGAAAAGGACGGGTACATTCTCAGAAATATCAGCATGAAGCTGGAACCGTACAGCAAGATCGCAGTAGTCGGCTATAACGGCGCGGGCAAGACTACTCTTATCAAGCTCATCATGCGGCTTTACGACCCCGACGAGGGAGAAATACTCCTTGACGGGGTGAATATCAAGGAATACGACGTGCAGGAGTACCGCCGCAGGATAGGCACTGTTTTTCAGGACTTCAGGATATTCGCCGCATCGGTAAAGGAAAATGTGCTCCTTGATGTTGCGGAGAAGGGCAGCGATGAGGACGTGCTGCATGCTCTCGGAAGGAGCGGCTTTGCTGAGCGTCTGGAGACCCTTCCCGAGGGGCTTGAAACAGCGCTTACCACGGAGTTTGAGGAAAACGGCGTGAACCTGTCGGGCGGCGAGGAGCAGAAGCTGGCAGTGGCACGCGTATTCTATAAGGACGCCGCTCTTATCATACTTGATGAGCCGTCCAGCGCACTTGACCCGCTGGCGGAATATCATCTCAATCATTCGATGCTCACGGCGGCGGAAAATAAGTCTGTCGTGTTCATATCCCACCGTCTTTCCACCACACGCATTGCCGACAGGATATACATGCTCGAAAAGGGCAGTATCATCGAGGAGGGCAGCCACTCCGAGCTGCTTGCTCTGAACGGCAGATATGCGCAGATGTGGAAGGTACAGGCAGGGCAGTACATTTATTAAGGAGGAACTATCATGAACGTAATTCAGGGAAAAACCGACTGCAGTCCTATCGAAACGGGCTACGATGAAAGCAGGATAGAAATGCTCAATAAGCGCTTAGGGGAGATGATAGACAGGAAGATCATTCACGGCGCGATATACTGTATTTCCCACAAGGGAAAGGTCATCGCTCACGGTGCGCTGGGCAGAAATAACGGCATGGGAATAGATACCCCCATGCAGCCCGACACTGTTTTCGGCGTTGCTTCCATAACCAAGACCTTCACCGCCACCGCGATAATGCAGCTCGTGGAGGACGGCTGTATCAGGCTCAACACGCCTGTTGGGGAGATACTTCCCCAGTTTGCGGAGAAGCCCTTTGACGGGATAACTCTGCTGCATCTGCTGACCCATACCTCGGGGATATATCCCGACGGAGGCTGCTTTGCCGAGGCTGCTCCCAAGGACGCGTGGGAGCTTATCGAGGCTGCAGCCGAAAAATGGGACGGGAAAAGCGAATTTGACTGGATATCCGCAGGCATCTCGGGAGGACTGCGCCGTCCCACGGGCACAGAGTGGCAGTATTCCTCCTTTGGATTTGCACTGCTGGGCGAGGTCGTGAGCAGAGTCAGCGGAATGAATGTCCACGATTATATCGAGGAAAGGATACTCCGTCCTTTGAAAATGACCGACAGCGGATTTCATCTCACTGCCGACACAGCGGCGAGAGCCTTCTGCGATATGGCAGAGCATAAGGACTACCTTGACAAGGTGGCTTCGGGCGAGATAAACAGCCGTGACGGCGACGGCAGCGTTTGGGATATGGTGCCCAATACAGGCGGCGGACTTGTTTCCACAGTGCATGACCTTATCCGCTATGCAAACGCGTATATTTACAACGGTCGCTTTGAAGGCGCACGTATCCTCGGAAGAAAATCCGTTGAGAAGATGAGCACCGTTCAGCTGCATAATATCCCCGACCACTGCTGGGGAGCAGACGAGCCCAACCGTCTTTACGGCGTAGGCTTTGATATCCGCCGCGGTCCTGCCTTTTCCTATTCGGACAGGACTATCATGCACGAGGGCGCGGGAGCTTCCTCGCTGGATATCGACCTTGAGGAGCAGCTGGCAGCGGCATGGTTCGTGCCCTTCGACGAGGGAGCGAACGGCTGGTCTGCGGAGCCTTTGTACAATGTTCAGAACATCATCTGGTCGGGGTTGATATGATCAATTATCTGAAACACAAATTTGAGATGTGCAGAGCGGTGGCGTTCGTGACCTACAAGGAGTGGAGCGCTTACCGCACACATTCGCTGGTTTCGGTGTTTGTGGGACCTGTGTATTTTATCGTGCAGTATTTCATCTGGACGGCGGTCTACGGGGACAGCGGCACTCTGGGCGGAATGGAGTTCGGGCAGACTATCCGTTATTTCGGCGCGTCCGCACTTATCGGCTATCTTACCATGGATTTTGCCGACTGGAATCTGCAGATGCTGGTGCGGACGGGCAAGTTCCTGACCTTTACCCTGCGCCCCATGCACCACAGATTTTTTGCCCTGTCGCAGAAGATAGGTCACAGAGTGTTGGGATTTTTCTTTGAGTTCCTGCCCTGTCTGCTGATATTTGCGCTGCTGTTTCGGGTGGATATTATCCCACAGTACATGGGCTGGACGATACTGTCGGCTGTACTTGCATTCCTGATGAATTTCTATGTGAACTACTGTCTGGGAATGACGGCGTTCTATTTCGTGCAGGCAAACGGCATCAGGGTAGTATATCAGCTGCTGGGGAATATCTTCTCGGGAGCGCTGATACCGCTGAGCTTTTTTCCCGAAGCTGTTCAGCGGATAATGATGTTCCTGCCCTTTCAGTACACAAATTATATCCCCGCAATGGTCTGGACGGGGAGCGGCTCTATCGGCGAAATGGGACTGACTATCCCGCAGGCGGTCGGATATCAGGCGATAGCTGTGCTGCTTGCGGCACTGCTCAGCGAGGTCATATACCGCTCGTCGATAAAGCGCTTTACGGCAGTGGGAGCGTGATGATATGAGATACCTGAAAATTTATATGACCTGTCTGCATACCGCATTTTCAAGGGCGGCTGCGTATCGGCCGGACTTTGTGCTGGGGAATCTCATCACGCTGCTGTCGAACATCATCTTCCCGCTGGTAACGGTGCTTATCTACGCAAACGGAGCGAAGTTTCCGGGGTGGACCATGTGGGAGGTGCTGCTGATACAGTCGGTGTTTTCCATGTCGAATGCAGCTGCGTCGATGATAAGCGGAGGTATTCTCTGGGTGACTATGGACCATATCCAGTCGGGCAGCTTTGAAACGGTGCTGTTAAAGCCATTATCTCCGCTGTTTTACATAGCGGCGGCAAACTTTGACACAGGCAGCATCGGCTTATTTCTCGGCGGACTTGCCATGACGATAATATCCGCGTCCTTTACGGGGATATGCGGCATTCGGGGGATAATGCTGTTTCTGCTGCTGTTTTTGTCGGGAGCGGCAGTAATGTGCGGGCTGGACCTTATCATGGCAGCGATAAGCTTCAAATGGGTGGGAAATTCCCGCATACCCGAGATATTCGACAGCATAAAGGAGTTCGGAAAATATCCCCTCGGGATATTCCCGAAGGCAGTTCAGGTGCTGTCCTCGCTTATCATTCCCGTGGCTATGGTGGGATTTTTCCCCGCCTCGGCGCTGTTGGGAAGGCTTGATATGCGGGCGCTTATATCGGTGCTGCCATGTATGCTGTTCCTGCTTTTCGGGATTTGGCTGTATAACAGAATGATAAAAATATACGAGGGAGTGGGAGGTTAATATGACAGCAATAAAGGTTGAAAATCTGGTAAAATCCTACACCACCTACAAAAGAGACAGCG
>JBJFHQ010000271.1:0-2043 GCA_051893755.1 Oscillospiraceae bacterium | reverse complement strand
GCGGCGTTTGCACAAAGATGATCGAAAGAAACAAGGCTATTCCTATAAAGCACTCTCAGATATTCTCCACCTATGCGGACAATCAGACCGCTGTTGATATCCGTGTTCTCCAGGGCGAACGTGAATTTGCCAAGGACAACAAGGAGCTGGGCGTATTCAGACTGGACGGCATCGCTCCCGCTCCCAGAGGTATCCCTCAGATCGAGGTCACCTTCGATATCGACTCCAACGGTATCGTTCACGTTTCCGCTAAGGATCTGGGCACCGGCAAGGAGCAGAACATCACTATCCAGTCCTCCTCCAACATGTCTAAGGACGATATAAACAAGGCTGTTGAAGAGGCTGAAAGATACGCAGAAGAGGACAAGAAGCGCAAGGAAGAGGTCGATATCAAGAATCAGGCTGAAAGCATGGTATTCCAGTGCGAGAAGGCTCTCACCGATTTCGGCGACAAGGTTTCCGACAGCGACAAGGCTCCTATCCAGTCCAAGATCGACGAGCTGAAGAAGGCTATCGACAGCAATAGCACCTCCGAGATGAAGGCTAAGACAGAAGAGCTCCAGAAGCTTATCTACGAGCTTTCCTCTAAGGTATATCAGGCTGCGGGCGGCGCAGCAGGCGCAGAAGCAGGCCCCGATGTGACAGGTGCAGCAGACAGCTCCGACAGCAACGACAACGGCGGAGACTTCGTTGACGCAGACTTCACAGATGTAAAATAAATAATGATACCCCCGGAACGTTTCGGATAACGGTGGGCGGTAAATTGCGCGACCCTGCGGATATACTACTATCCGTAGGGCTTGCGTGTTTAGTCAGATTGGAGTTATATTATGGCTGAAAAAAGAGATTATTATGAGGTGCTGGGGTTACAGAAGGGCGCCTCGGACGATGAAATAAAAAAGGCTTACAGAGCCTGCGTAAAAAAATATCACCCCGA
The DNA here is from genome assembly GCA_051893755.1 of Oscillospiraceae bacterium. Lineage (GTDB taxonomy): Bacteria > Bacillota > Clostridia > Oscillospirales > Ruminococcaceae > RGIG4694. The sequence goes on along the minus strand of JBJFHQ010000271.1, from coordinate 1,106 downwards.
CCTTCACCCCGATGACAAGGAATGCGAGGAGAAAATGAAGGAGGTCAACGAGGCATACGAGGTGCTCAGCGACCCCGACAAAAAATCCCGCTACGACCAGTTCGGCCATGCGGGCGTGGACCCCTCCTACGGCGGCGGAGGCGGCGGTTTCTCAGGATTTTCGGGCTTCGGCGATATGGGCGATATCGGAGATATCTTCTCCAGCTTCTTCGGAAGCGGCTTCGGAGGCTCCTCCAGATCTTCCAATCCCAACGCTCCCAGAAGAGGTCAGGATATCGAAACAGATGCCGTTATCAACTTTATGGATGCCTGCAAGGGCACCACTCTTAAGCTTAAGATACAGCGCATGGAAAAATGCCCTGACTGTAACGGTTCGGGAGCAGCTCCCGGTTCATCGGTGGATACCTGTCCCGACTGCCGCGGCGCAGGTCAGGTCAAGGTCACGCAGCGTACTGCTTTCGGCATGATATCCTCTGCAAAGCCCTGTACAAGATGCGGCGGAAAGGGTAAGGTCATCTCCTCGCCCTGTCAGAAGTGCCGCGGAGCAGGACGCATCAACGTTACAAAGCCTGTTGAGGTCAACGTTCCCGCAGGCATCAACGACGGTCAGACTCTGCAGGTCAGCGGCGGCGGTCACAGCGGCATAAACGGCGGTCCCAGCGGAGATCTCCACGTTAATATCAGAGTTCGTCCCGATTCCTTCTTTGAGCGTGACGGCTACGATATCCGCACAGAGGTGCCTATCAAGTTCTCACAGGCTGTCCTCGGCGATGAGATAGAGGTACTCTGCATCGACGGCAAGGTAAATCTTAGGATACCCGAGGGAACACAGTCAGGCACTACCTTCCGCCTGAAGGGCAAGGGCGTCCAGAGAATTCACCGCACCGAACGCGGCGACCAGTATGTCACCGTTGTTGTGGAGGTCCCCAAGGGACTCAACAGCAAGCAGAAGGAACTGCTGAAGGCATTCGACGATTCGGTAAGCGACGACAAGTACAACAAGCGCTCGAAATTCTTCGACAAGCTCAAAACTGTACTTAATAAGGATCTGTAATCGAGTAGGAGGCTGCCCATTAATTGAGCAGCCGACCTCTCACACCACCGTG
>JBJFHQ010000270.1:0-9564 GCA_051893755.1 Oscillospiraceae bacterium | reverse complement strand
GCCGCTGTCAACGTTAAGAGCCTTTACCATAGCCTCTGCCTGCTGCATGATCTCATTGCCTATGGCCTCAAATTCAACATCGCCCTTAGTGCTCTGAATGGAGACGAGCTTTTGGTTCACGTTATTGTAAAGAGTGCCGCTGACATAATAAAGGCTTGTTTCAGCCGCAGTGAAGATGTCGCTGGCATTCTGAAGATTGGTATCATACATGTCCAGATTTTCAAGCTGCTTTCTGATACGCATAGCGCTGTTTGCGCTGACGGAATCCTCGGAAGCGCGGTTGAATTTCTGCTGAGTAAGGACCTTGTCGAACTTGTTGAGATAAGCCGAAAGGGTCGAATGATTGTTTGATATATACTGAGATATCGAAGCGGTATCTGTTACTCTCATTGGAAAACTCCTCCTTTAATTACAGTCCCACAACGCCGGTGCTGTTGATAAGCTTGTCAAGCAGCTGGTCCAGCGCGGTCACCATACGTCCCATCGCATTGTACCATTTCTGATAGGACAGCATATTGATGCCCTCCTCGTCGGTGGAAACGCCCATGACCTCAGCTCTCGCGTCGCTGACGGTATTGAGCATGATCTCCTGAGCATCGTTGGTGCGGTCGATGCTTTCGATCTGATTACCGATGGTGTTGCCGTAATGAGCCACATAATCCTCGAAGGTATAATCGAGAAGCTCCTTACCCACATGATGCTTAGCCTCAAAGACGGCGGTTATGCGGTTTATCCATTCATTGGAGATCTGGTCGTAGTTATAATCCCCGTCATCTGTGCCTGCGGGATGAACCGCCTGCAGAGGATTCTCCTCCCACTGCTTGGAGATGATAAGACCCTGAACGGTACCCTCCTTGCCGGGCTCGAAATCGAAGAGCTTGAAGTCGTAATCGGCGACGCCGTTTCCGTTTTCGCCGTTGATGCCGTTCTTGGTATAAACGCTGTTGAACGCGTCATGGATAGACTGTGCAAGAGCGTCGAAGGTCTTTCTGTAATACTCGATACCCTGATAAGTGTTCTCGCCGGGATTAGCATAGGAGCCTGCGCCGTTGAACAGGTCAAGCTGACCCTTCAGCGCTCCGCCCGAGATATCCGAGGATATCTCATCCGAATTGAACACAGGAACATAATTTGCGCTGACAGGCGTTCCGTCGGGTTTGAGGAAATACTGTCTTTCAAGGTTCTGAGCCTCGTTGAACTTGCCCTCGTGGAGAGCCTTGTACATCTGGTCCACGATATCGGGGTCCACACCCGGGAAGGCAGCGGAATTTTCAAACTGTACCTTGCTGCTCTGCCACTTCTTTTCGGTGCGGAGCACGGAGATGTCGAAGGTAAGCTCTCTGGGAGCGATATCGTCCAGCTCCAGCTTGCCCTCCGCATTCAGAGCGGAGTCCTGTCTGTAGGTAAGCTTTGCGTAAGCGTCAGCCTTTACCACGTCCTTGCCTGCGATAGCGATAGTATATGTACCGTCGGTCTCCACCTGAGAGGAGATATCGCAGTAAGTGGCAAGCTCGTCGAGGAGGCTGTTCATCTTGTCCTTAATCTCAAGAGGACCGTAGGTGGTATCAGCCACATAATCGTTGCCGTCAGCGTCGTAGTAGCCTGTTTCGTAGTAGTTGTCCATAGAAACATAGCCCGCCTTGATCTGCTTATTGAGGGAAGCGCACTCGTTAAGGATAGCGTTCACTCTGCTTACGGAAGCGGTCACATCGGACATGGTGTTGTCGGAGATAGTTTCGATACGGTTGTTGAAATCCCTGAGAACATTGATAACGTTCTGAGCGGAGCTCTGAGCGATATTTGCGAGGTCGGTCTGGTCGGTACCCATGGACGAGAAGGACTGCCATGCCTCCTTGAAGCGTTCGAGGGTATAAGCAAGACCTGTCTTGTTGCTCTCGTTGTCGGATATCTCGATATCGTCGATAGCGTCCTCGATATCGGAGAGGATGCTGCTCTTGACGTTGTTGTCGGTATAAACGCTGGTATAATCGCGGAACTTGTCGTCGAGGATATCGTCGCGTATCTGCGTAACGCCCTTTCCGTCAACGCCCGCACCTGCGAGGAAAACCTGATTTTTATAACCGAGAGTATTGTTATTGTTCATAACGGACACCAGATCTATGCGCTGTCTGGAATATCCGGGAGTCTTTGAATTTGTGATGTTGTTGCCTGTAACATCAAGTGCCTTCTGTGCGAGGTTAAGACCGTCTCTCTGCACATAAAGCCCCATAAAGCTTGAAGCCATAGTATATCTTCCTTTCGTTTATGCGTTAAAGGTGGTATGTTTTTCGGCGCCGTTTGTCTTTGATACGCCGCCCCTGCCGTCGTAGGTATCGAGCTCATGCTTTCCGCCCATTCTGGCAAGGCGTGAATTGATAATGACCGCCGCCATATCGTTTATTTCTTTTATCTTCCCGATAAGCTCGCACAGCTCCTTGTACTGATTATCGAGTCTGCGTTTATACAGAAGAGGAGCCTCGTTGACGATATCCTTAAAGGTCTTTGAAGCATTTTCCGCGCCGAGGATATCGGCTCTCCGCTTTTCAAGAGAATTTGACTTCATCACAAGAGCCTGTTCTTCGGGAAGAGCCTTTCCGAGACTGTCAATATCATCGTCGTGGATCATCTTCATTTTTTTCATTTCAAAGCTCAGCAGAGCGCGGTAATGAGCGTTGCACTCCATAGAAAAGTTTAAAAATTCCTGATAATCCAGCATTATGATGACCCTCCGTGACTTAGCCGTTTAAAATTGCAGAAGCGATCTTATCGCTTGAAACGTGATAGCTGCCCGAATCGACCGAAGCCTTAAGAGCCGCGATCCTCTCGGGAGAAGCGGTATCTCTTGCAGCGCGCACCGCCTCGTTCCTCTTAGCGCTTGTGGAAGCGGTCATGCTGAGTGCCGCCTTGCCGGCCTTAGAGAACTCCACCGTATCGACATTTCTCCTGCCGAGCTTTTCGGTAGATTTTTTGGACACCGTTTCGTTAGCGGTATGGATATAAGCATTTACAGCGTTGATAGAATTACCGTTTATTTTCATATGGATCTGCACCTCCCGTAAAATCCGAAATATGACCGCAGGGCAAAACTCACCCTACTTTTCCTCTATTTAATATATCGGCACATTCTTTAAATTCTTAAATAATTTCCGAAACTTTTTTTGTCGGGTGTTATAATGCGGACAAATTATACTGCATGTAATCAAAAAGGAGCAGAACACGAAGTCCTGCTCCTGTGATTATATATTGCAGATCAATAAGCCTTGCCCCAGTAAACCATCTTCTTGGCGGGCTTTCCGCAGCATACGCACACATCGGAGAGCTGTTCCTGCTCGAAGGGGATGCATCTTGAGCCAACGCCTGTAAGCTCCTTGACCTTGTCCTCGCATGCCTCGTCGCCGCACCACATTGCCTTGACAAAGCCGTCGCCCTTTTCCTCCAGCACCTTGATTATCTCGTCGGTGGAGGTGCACTTGTAGGTGCGTCTTTCCAGATTATCCAGAGCGTTCTGATAGAGTCCGTCGTGAACGGCGGTAAGTCTCTCCTTGACTGCATTCACGAACACCTCATCCGCGCAGTCGGTGGAGATGAACACCTTTTCTCTGTTGTGGCGTGTGACCGCAACGCACTGCTTGCTTTCCATATCCTTGGGACCTATCTCGATGCGGACGGGCACGCCCTTCATCTCATACTCTGCGAACTTCCAGCCGGGGGAGTTGTCGGAGTCGTCCAGCTTGACTCTCACGCCAGCCCCCTTAAGGATATCACGAAGCCTTGCAGCCGCGTCAAGCACGCCCTCCTTGTGCTGCTGAACGGGCACGATAACTACCTGAACGGGAGCTACTGCGGGAGGAAGAGCCAGACCGTTGTTGTCGCCGTGGGTCATGATGATAGCGCCGATAAGACGTGTAGTAACGCCCCATGAGGTCTGATGCGGATACTGTAATGTATTGTTCCTGTCGGTGAACTGAATGTTGAACGCCTTAGCAAAGCCGTCGCCGAAGTAATGGGAGGTACCTGCCTGCAGAGCCTTTCCGTCGTGCATGAGAGCCTCGATAGCATAGGTGGAGACTGCTCCCGCGAACTTGTCGCTCTCGGTCTTCATGCCCTTGACAACGGGCATTGCCAGAGCATCACGGCAGAAATCCGCATAGACGTTCAGCATGCGCTCTGTCTCTTCAACAGCCTCCTCGGCGGTCTCGTGGATGGTATGACCCTCCTGCCAGAGGAACTCTCTGGAGCGGAGGAAGGGTCTTGTAGTCTTTTCCCAGCGAACGACGGAAACCCACTGATTGTACAGCTTGGGCAGGTCGCGGTAGGAATGAACGATATTAGCATAGTGGTCGCAGAAGAGGGTCTCGGAGGTAGGACGGACGCAGAGCTTTTCGTCCAGCTTTTCGTTTCCGCCCATAGTCACCCAAGCCACCTCGGGAGCGAAGCCCTCAACGTGGTCCTTTTCCTTCTGGAGCAGGCTCTCGGGGATAAACATAGGCATGCAGACATTTTCATGACCTGTAGCCTTGAACATTCCGTCAAGAATCCTCTGGATATTCTCCCAGATAGCGTAAGCATAAGGGCGGATGACCATGCAGCCCTTAACGCTTGTATAGGAGACCAGCTCAGCCTTTAAGCAGATGTCGGTATACCACTGAGCGAAATCCTCGTCCATAGACGCGATAGCGTCCACCATTTTTTTATTATCCTTTGCCATAAGTCCTCCATTCCGCCGATTTTACGGCGTATCGGCTTTTTCGGAGCCGTTATTTTCATCATTATTTTCTTTGTCGGAAGAGTCTTCCTTTATCTCACCCTCGTAGGGGTCGTGAACAACGTAATCCTTTGGGTCGATAGGCTGTGGAGGCTCCTTGTCCTCCCTGCCGAAATGCCTGTCGATAAAGCCTGAAAGCTTAGGAGTAAGCTCCGCCAGAAGATACACCAGCAGGAGTATCCCCACAAGACCGAAAAGCAGTCTTGCCATATTGGAAACGCTTGCGGCGCTGTCGGCGCTTTCCGCAGCGGTCTCGGTCAGTCTGTAAATATCCATGAACAGCACTTCCTTTACATAAAACGAATAGGATAATTACCCCTGAACAGCTTATCAATAACAGCTATCTGCTATTATACCACACCCGCGCGCAAAAAGCAACAGTAAAATTCACAAATCGACCTCGGTTTCCTCCTCGGGATTTTCCAGCATGAGCCTTATCACGCTCTGATAGAACCCGGTAGGATTTCTTTTTATCTTTTCGGCGATATGCTCCGCCTGTTCCTCGTCGGGAGCGTAGAGGGAGAGCTTCATCAGCTCCAGCGACGCATCTCCGATAGAAAAGCTCACGGAGAAGCCGTTTCCCGAGGGGCTCATCTCGCAGCGGCACTCGTTCTCGCGGCGTATTTTCGCGAAATAGGAGTATGCCGAGGAAAGTATGCTCCTGCGGAAGGTCATGGGGATATATCGGTTAAAATAATCCGAGCCCATTCTCCCCTTTTCCTCGATGCGGAATATCCTGCCTTCATCGGTGTTTTCCGCGCTGACGGCGCCTGTTCTGAGCAGGTCCTCTATCGCCTCGGAGAGGTAGAAATAATTGATAACGCCGCTGTCCCCTGCTATCTCGAGGAGCTGTTCCTCGGCGACGGGACGGTCAAGCTTTGTAAGCAGATAGCACAGCAGTATCTTCACCGAATGGACCGAAGTCATTTCGGGGTCGGCAAAATTTGAGCTTGGCACAGAAAAACACCTCCTTGAAACGGGTAAGCTGTCGGCTATTCGATCGCCGTGAATGAGCCAACCATTTCGCACACCTGATAGACAACATAGATCCACGCAGGAACAGAGCAGAGCAGCACAGGCATGCAGCGTTTTTTCCGGCGCTCGGAATACTCCGGGAATTCTATCCCGTAGTGCTTGAGCACATAAAGAAGCGCCGCCGCTCCGATGATAATAAATGCTCCGACGCAGATATAGTATGCAAAATACTCATACTTGCCCGAAAAGGCATAGTATATATACGAGTGGGAATTCACAGCGATATGTGCCGCGATGGACGGTATCAGTGAGTTCATCTTCATATCCGCATAAGCGAATACTATCCCCACGCAAAAGCCGAGAATAAACTGATAAATATTCCCGTGAGCCAGCCCGAACGCCGCAGAGGAAACAAATATGGCAAAATATCTGCTGACTCTGCTTAGGCTGCGCATGATTATGCCCCTGTAGAATATCTCCTCAAACACGGGAGCCAGTATCACCGTGGTGATCACCTCCGCAGCCCAGTCCGACGCTGTCACAGGGTCGGTTATGGCATAGTCCAACTCATAGCCGAACATATACGCCGCCCCCGATACGAACACATTTATCACATAGACCGCATTTGCAGCCCCCACTGCGATAAGCGACGTAAGCAGCAGCTTTTTCGCCGTGACCCTTTCCGTGTCGAAAAGATCGGACACCTTGAAATGAAATCCGCTGCCGAATATAAGAGACGTGCATATCAGCCCAAAGGTGACCGAGGTGCAGCTCAGAAAGATGACAGGCGCACTCTGGATAAGATTGCCGTCCGCGTCGTAGTATAGCTGAAAGCTTGTGGCGGACAGAATGAGCATAAATGCAAAATAAAAGATATAGGTCAGCACCTCGCTGACGATAAGCGCCCACGCCGTATTCGAGAAGGTCCTGCGAATGCTTTTTTTCTCGGCAGGCGAGGGATAAAGGGCTCTGTCATGCAGATACGGTGCACCCATGCTGTAATTTCCGTAATTGTTCATCATAAGTATCTGATCACTGCCGCCACTCTGCCGAGGATACTGCATTCCTGTACAAGTATCGGGTCCATGAAGTCATTTTCGGGCTGTAAGCGGTAGCCTCCGTTTTCCTTGTAAAATCTCTTGACGGTAGCCTCCTCGCCGTCCACGAGGACAGCTGCGATAGTACCGTTTCTGACAGTGCTGCACTGTTCGATAATAACGATATCTCCGTTAAGTATACCCGCATTTATCATGCTGTCGCCCTTGACGTTCAGAGCGAAAAGCTTGCCGTAGACCTTGTTGACGGGGCGGAAGGTGATGTAGTCGGTGACCTCCTCGATAGCGGTGATAGGCTGACCTGCGGTGATGGTGCCCACCAGCGGGACTCTCACGCCGTTGTCGCCTGCGGGGCGTATGCCGCGGTTCCTGCCGTCCGCCTTTTCGAGCAGACCCTTTTCAACTAAGGAATTGACATACCTTGCGGCAGTAGATGTGGAGCGCAGTCCCAGCGCAGCGCATATCTCACGAATTGACGGAGGTATGCCGTCCACGGTGCGCTCAACGATATATTCATAGACCTTTTTCTCGTTTTCCTTGGTTTTAGCTCTTTCGGACATATCAGATACTCCTTTCGGACAATTTTTTCAGCAGCAGTCTTGCCGCCTTATTTACATCGCCGCAGCCGAGAGTTATCACCAGATCTCCCGCCTCGGCGTTTTCTGCAACGTAGTCGGTCACCAGTTCAAAGTTCCTGTCATGGTCCTCCTCCTCGAAGAACACGGCACCGGGAGTAATAGCCGCCAGCTGAGAGGTATGGACATCATAGTCATTGTTTTCCCGTCCGCCCATAATAGCGGTGATAACGCGCTTGTCGGCGATCTGAAGAGCCTTTGCGAAATCCTCCATAAGCAGAGCGGTCCGCGAGAAGGTGAAGGGCTGGAACACTGCCCAGACCCGCTTGAAATCGAGCTCCTTGGCGGCAGTAAGGCACGCGGCAATTTCCGCAGGATGATGAGCGTAATCGTCCACGACGGTAATTCCCTTTTCCTCGCCGTATTTTTCAAAGCGCCTGCCTGCGCCGCGGAAATCGGCGAGTCCCTTAGCGATATCCTCGGGAGAAGCCCCCGACATGGAAGCCGCAGCCGCCGCAGCCACAGCATTTAAGATATTGTGTCTGCCCGGGATATTGAGCTCTGCATGAACGAACAGCTCATTTCCGCGCATGATATCGAATTCGGTGTGCATTCCGCTGATATAGCGGATATTTTCGGGGCGCCATAAATTATCCGCTCCGTTACCGAAGGTGACGATATCCTTGTCAAGACCCTGTACCGCCTTCAAGGAATTTTCGTCGTCCCCGCAGACGATGACCGCCTTTGAAGCATTTTCCGCGAACCTGCGGAAGGAAGCGATTATATTGTCAAGATCTTTGAAATAGTCCAGATGATCCTCGTCGATATTGAGTATCACTGCGATATCGGGGAAAAGCTTTAAAAAGTGGTCGCGGAACTCGCAGGATTCGCATACCATGGTATCGCCCGAGCCCACTCTGCCGCTGCCGTGGATAATGGGCAGCTTTCCGCCGATGTAAGCGGTAATATCCCTGCCGCTCTCAACGAGTATCTGAGTTATCATAGAGGTTACGGTAGTTTTTCCGTGAGTGCCGCTGACGCACACAGCATTGGGATAATCCCCCGTGATAAGTCCGAGCAGCTCTGCACGTTCAAGGAGCTCAACTCCGCTTTTTCTTGCAGCAGCAAGCTCGGGGTTGCTCTCCATGACTGCGGAGGTGTAGACGATAAGGTCCGCTCCCCCGATATTTTCGGCGCGCTGACCCAGAGGATATACGACAACGCCCGTATCTCGGACAGCCTTTAAAGTCTCCGTTTCGTTGTTGTCGGAGCCCGTGACATAATATCCCTTTGAGCGGAGAATCTGCGCCAGCGGGTACATTCCCGAGCCGCCCACTCCGATAAAATGGATATGTTTTTTACCAGACAGAATATCGCTCTTCATGGAAGAAGTCCTCCCTAATAAAATCTATAATAAAGACCTATGCTTACAGTTACACATAATATATATTATTATAGCACAAACGTTTAGACTTTGTCAACAGATTTTGCCGCCCGACTGAAATTTTTGAATATTTACAATATATTAACAATTAAGTGATAAACACTTAAGGCAATTTTAAGCTAAAAGCTTTATAATAAAACAATAGTATTTGTACAGAAACGGCATTATTCTGTACAAACACGGAATAATATCTTTAAGTATCCAACGGTAAAAACAGGAGGACAAATGTTATGACAATCACAGACATCAAAATCAGAAAGATCATCACAGAGGGCAGACTCCGCGCAGTAATTTCCATTACTCTCGACAATATGCTCGCAGTACACGACATCAAGGTCGTACAGGGCGATGAGAGACTCTTTGTGGCAATGCCCAGCAGAAAGGATGAAAACGGTATTTTCAGAGATATCGTACATCCCATTTCTCCCGAAGCACGTCAGATGATCGAAAGCCAGATCCTCGACGCATATCAGAGACATCTCGAGCAGATGCAGGCTGAGGAAGAAGCCGAAAGAGCAGGTCTCTGATACAGCGAACAATTGATAGCTGACAGATAATTTTCTTTTCGGTTGTTCCATGTAAAAAAACAAATGACCCCCGTTCCGCCGTCGGATCGGGGGTCATTTTCCGATAAGCCGATCCCGCCGCTCTCATAGGAGAACGGCGGGATCTTCATTTACTTATTCAGTAATTATTCCTCAACAACGAGGGTATAATTCTTTCCGAAGTCAACTTCAAGCGTAATTTTTC
>JBJFHQ010000269.1:0-2047 GCA_051893755.1 Oscillospiraceae bacterium | reverse complement strand
GTCGGGCGGACCCGACCCGCCCTTTGGAAACCTGCAGCCTTGAAAGGCTGGCGAAACTTTTGTTGCCGAGTTACTTCTCAGTAGCTGTTACTATCAGCCTCGAACCTTCACTATTCACTCTTCACTCTTCACTATTCATTCTTCACTACAATCTAAAGCAGCGCTCTGATATCGTTAAACGTCACCACGACCATAAGCACCATCAGCAGCGATATGCCCACAAAGTGTATCATACCCTCGGTCTCCGCCTTGAGCTGCTTCCTGCGTATCGCTTCTATCACCAGAAAAACAAACCTTCCTCCGTCAAGGGACGGCAGCGGCAATAGATTAAATATACCCACATTTATCGTAATGAGCATCGCCATTTCAAGCATATATCCCCAGTCGACCTTACCCGTCTCCGCAGTTACCGAAGAAATAGCCGATACTATGCCCACAGGACCGCTCAGGTCGTTGATGCCGTATTTTCCGCGGATAATGTCCCGCAAGGACATAAGCACGATGCGCCCGTCATAGATGAACTTGTTCACGCTGTAATGTGCAAGATTGCCGGCCGTTATCTTTTCAGAATATACCTTGAAATCGTAGATAAGCGTCTGCTTTCCAGTTTCGGGGTCGATGTCAGTGTCAAATTTCACGCCGTTTAAGGTCACAAGCTCACCGTTTCGTCTCACCACAAAATCCACGAGACCGTCCTCGTCATTGGTAAGCTCGTAGATAACATCATTCATGGTGTAGACCTTCAGCCCGTTTATCCTGACGAATTCATCGCCCACTTCAAGTCCGCTGACATGGCTTGAAGCGTTTTCGTCCGAGAACAGAGCGATAGTGTTGGTGATACCCTTTCCCGTTATGCCGAAGAAAATAAAGGAAATGATAAATCCAAGAAGAATATTCATAAATGCGCCTGCGACGATAACTATCATTCTTTTCCAGACCGCCTGCCTGCGGAAGCTGTTCTCGTCCTCGGAATCCTCGTCCTCGCCCATGGAGCAAAAGCCCCCTATCGGGAACAGTCGCACAGTGAAAAGAGTCTCCTTCCCCTGCTTTTTGAAGATGACGGGACCCATTCCGATGGCAAACTCGCTTACGGGAACTCCGCATGCCTTTGCCGCAAAGAAATGTCCGCCCTCATGGATAATGATTATCCCGCAGAATATGATTATTCCGATGATTATAGACAATGCAGTATTCATATATCGACCTCATAAAACAGCGTCACAGGACACTGTTATAAACAAATTCTCGTGCGGCGCTGTCCGCTTTGCAGACGCCCTCGTATGTACTCACATCGAATATTGGCAGAGTATCCGCCGCTTTTTTCACAAGCTCTCCTATTTTCAGGAAAGGTATCCTTCTGTCGAGGAAAAGCCCCACAGCCGCCTCGTTTGCGCCGTTAGCGATGCATGGACGATCTCCGCCGGCCTTTATAGCCGAAATGCACGCCGACAGACAGTCGAAGGTGTCATAGTCGGGCTTTTCAAAGGTGAGGGTGCCGTAATCGGTCAGCGAGAGCCGCTTTGTATCGCAGTGCATGCGCTCGGGATAGAGCAGCGCATACTGAATAGGTATCTTCATATCCGGCACTCCCAGCTGAGCAATAACTGCTCCGTCGTTGAACTCCACCGCAGAATGTACCACGCTCTGCCTATGAACGACTATCTCTATCTGCTCGGGGTCCAGCCCGAACAGCCATTTTGCCTCGATAAACTCCAGCCCCTTGTTCATAAGTGTGGCAGAGTCCACGGTTATCTTGTTTCCCATGCTCCAGTTAGGGTGAGAAAGAGCCTGTTCCACCGTGACATTTTCAAGCTCTTTTTTTGTTTTTCCGAAGAATGGACCCCCCGAAGCGGTAAGGATCATCCCCTTGACCTGCTCCCGTTTTTCTCCGTTAAGGCACTGGAATACCGCCGAATGCTCGCTGTCAATGGGATATATCTTCACGCCACGTTTTTCCGCCTCGGGAATGCAGAGCTGTCCTCCCGAAACGAGTGTCTCCTTGTTGGCAAGAGCCACATCGTGTCCATGCTCGATAGCGGTAAGCGTC
>JBJFHQ010000268.1:0-2065 GCA_051893755.1 Oscillospiraceae bacterium | reverse complement strand
GTGATGGGAATCGAACCCACGCGACCAGCTTGGAAGGCTGGGATTCTACCATTGAACTACACTCGCACATCGCTCGGAAATGCACGATTTCCGACGACTATTATATTATATCACATCAAAATCTGTTTGTCAAGAGTTTTTTGAAATTTTTTTTGGATTTTGCGAAATTTCTCCATTAACGGCGAAAACCGCCGCCGAGGGACATCATGCCGACCTGAACACCGCAAAGGTATATATTGCGGGAAGAGCCGCCGAGATGATATCGCCCATGGTGAAGCTCCGTGAGACGAGGGAAAAAACAGCGGATATCACGCAGACTGCGGTCATAATGCAGCCGTAGATGAAGGCATTTTTTCTTGCGCCCGAGTCCTTATCGGCGCTGAAGCCGTACAGAGCCAGTGCTCCGAAGCCCAGAAAGGTCAGCACTGCGCCGAGAAGATTACCGAGAAATCCCGTAAAACCGCCGTTTGAAACAAGACTGAACAGGCGTATGCCGATAAAAAAGCTGTGACCGGTTATTGCGGCGATACCCATAATAAGCGTGAGCAGAGCCATAACTGCGCAAAGAAACGAGCATATTCTGATAGTCTTTTTCATTTTCATTCCCCCTGAGTGCTGTCCGCTGACAGCTATATTTCACTGCGGTTTTCGAGAGCCTTGAAGAGGGTGACCTCGTCGGCGTACTCGAGGGTGCCGCCCACAGGCAGACCGAATGCCAGACGAGTGACCTTGACACCCAAGGGCTTGACCAGACGGGAGACGTACATAGCGGTAGCCTCGCCCTCGACGGTGGGATTGGTCGCCATGATGACCTCACGGACGCCGCCCGCAGCTATCCTGTCCAGCAGCTCCTTTATTTTCAGATTTTCGGGAGTAACGCCGTCCATAGGCGAGATAAGCCCATGGAGAACGTGATACACACCCTTATATTCCCTTGTGCGTTCGAAAGCGGCGATATCCTTGGGAGACTCCACGGCGCAGATGACCCCGTGGTCTCGGGACTCATCGGCGCATACAGGGCAGAGCTCCTTTTCGGTAAAGTTCATGCAGACGCTGCACATGTGAACGTTACTGTGAGCATTCATGACCGCATCGCAGAACGCCTTTGTATCCTCGTCGCTCATGCCCATTACGTAGTAAGCGAGCCGCTGAGCGGACTTCATGCCGATACCGGGGAGCTTAGCGAACTGCTCCGCCAGCAGCACAAGAGGGAGAGCCGTGCTTTCAGCCATATTTTAAAAGAGTCCGGGGAAGGAAACGCCGCCTGTGATAGCGCCCATTTCGTTCTCGGAGGTGCTGTTGATGGTGCTGATGCACTCGTTCACTGCGCTGATGATAAGATCCTGCAGCATCTCAACATCATCGGGATCCACAGCCTCAGGCTTGATAGTGAGCGAGAGCACCTGCTTAGCGCCGCTCATAGTAACGGAAACAGCGCCGCCGCCCGACTGAGCGGAGAACTCTCTCTTCTCGATATCGTCCTGCAGGTTAGTGATCTGCTCCTGCATTTTCTGAGCCTGCTTTATCATGCTGTTCATATTCTGAGCGCCGCCGCCCATGCCCTGTGGTAATCTTGCTTTCATAGTATAAGCTCCTTTATTTTTATTTATATTATTTTCGGCGACTGCGCAGGTATGCGCGTGCCTTTGACGACCTCCGTTAGGAGATCGGTGTTGACTTTGTGTGAGTTGATGTGTGAGCTGATATGTGTCTGCGGTTCGGATTTGTCCGCTTACATGCTTTGGCTTGCCGACTGTTTGCGGTTGGCTTTCGGTGAAGTCTCCGACTTCACGCATTTGAGGCGCTCCGCTGTCAAATGCACGCCGCCCGAGCGGATTCTTACTTTTCGCCAAAAATTGGCTATTCTTGTGATGCCGTCCTCGGATTTTTTGGGGGCGGCGTTTATTGTTGTTTGCTGATTCGGCTTTCGGGTTTTGCTGCGATGTTTTCCTTTTTGTTTGCTTTGCGGCTTTGGTCGGGAGCATCACTGTGTTTCGACCCGGTGGGGGAGTTTCGCTGTCTGCGGACAGCGACCAAAGGGCGCCGCCCTTTGGAAACCTGCAGC
>JBJFHQ010000267.1:0-2075 GCA_051893755.1 Oscillospiraceae bacterium | reverse complement strand
GATTCGAATCAACACACATATACGATGTATACATTTCTCGTCCTCCCCCACTCATGTCGGTATTACGGATAATGTTTTTACCCGGCAGATATTCGTAGCCGTTGTTTCCGCCTGCGCCGTAGCCCCAGTCTTCAATGATAGGAACAACACTTCCGTTGTCATAGGCGTAGACATTTACATAGTAACCCGACTTATCGGCAACAAGCTCAAACACATCATCAGCAGTAAGGTCGATCAGACTGAATGTCATATCACTGTCCTCGGCGGCAAGCTCACGTACCTTTTCGGCATATGCTTCGCGAATGAGGTCGTCTTCATTGACAGAGTTTACTTCCTCAACAGTTTCTGTGTCGGAAGTTACTGTATAGCTGTCAATTATCTGCTCAAACAAAGACCCGTATTTATCCTCGTCGGAAGCGGTGTATGTAAGATGTATCCAGTAGCACTTAGTGCCTATTATGTAATAGCAGCTTTCGCTTATATCGGGTGATGTCAGACCGTCCATCTGACATTTCAGATATTTTGCGGGAATATCTCCCAATGTCATATCCTTATACTCCATGAAAACCCTATACTCATTTACAGCATCACGGACTGCCGCCTCATCTCCCGTAAAAACATATGACGGATCCATATCCAATGTTTCAGAAACCTTAAATGTTATTCTATGATCAGCGTTATTGTCTGAGCCTATCAGGTTTATTATTGTTAAATCACTGCCGTCCTCCAGAATGTCCCACTCTGCGGGATAATTGAAGGAAATGCCTCTGTCACTGAAGGTTCGGCTGAGCTGTATCTCCTCCGTTGATGATGTCGTATCTGCATTTTCTGTTACCGCTGTATCCGTATTGGGTGATTCAGTCTTTGTACTCCCGCCAATTGCTGCCACAATAACAAACATTAAAATCAGTCCAAGAAAGATAAGCACTACTATCAGCAAAGGGAGATTCTTGGATCTCTTTTTTGCAGGCTTCTCTTCCGTTACGGGTACATTGGGAATAGTCCTCGGAGCAGGGGCGGGATCTGCATAAGGCTCCTGTTTCGTTTGCTGAATCGACTCTGATTCAGGCTGCATATCCGCAGACTGTGTTGTTTGTGTTTTGGCGTTGATCAGCCTTGCTCCGCATTTTGCGCAGAAAGCCGAATCATCAGGCATTTGTGCGCCGCATTTGTGACAAAACATATTATTTCCTCCAATTTCCGGTTATCTGTCAGACAGCTTTCGGATAATCCTAAGCTTCACCTTTGCCGTCATTTTCATTCTTCCGTTTGTTAAGTATGCTCTCGATGAATTTAATGGTATACCCGCCAGCACGGGCAATTTTAGCTCGTTCACGCCTGTCGGTGGTCTGTTTGGCAAGGTCTGCTATGTACTCCGCACGATAAAGCCGCATCGGACATTCTATCTTGTCCCCACGGAAATGCTTGAACAGCTTCAGCATGGCTTCCTTTCCAAGAAGCTCATACAGATCAAGATAGCTGTCATTTAGCGCTTCCGCCTCATTTCCCTCGACTGACAGTGCTTCATATATTCCCACTTCGTCAAGATTGTCCAAATCAATATTCATTTGGGTTCACTCCTTTTTGGTATAATTCTACAAAAATCGGCAGAAATTATCAATCCTTTTTCAGTGCCTAAAAGAGTTCCTTTTTTATCCAATATTTCGGACAACAGAAAAGAATTCTGCCGATACAAAGTAAGAATATATCACCGTAAGGAAGAATGATTCGATACAACGTAGTATCGACGTTTCAGCTATTATAACATGATCGGTCTCTGATTTTCTCTGCTGCAGGCAGAGTTTTGAAAAGTATTCAAAGCATTTCAAAATGGTCTTGCAAATCAATTCAAAATGCAGTATAATAAACATGGTACATTATCGCCATTACCTTCGGACTAAGTCCGGAAGTTTTTTGAGATGGTATGGCATTCTTGTCCACGCCTTGTCCACGGATTTCTGAGCAAGCATATATTTTCCTGGTTTTCCATAGAGACAAAATAATCATAATCGCTCCTTTCAAACGACGTATTATAGCCATTTGATGAGAATATAAAAACATGATTGGACTTTTAT
>JBJFHQ010000266.1:0-2083 GCA_051893755.1 Oscillospiraceae bacterium | reverse complement strand
AAAGTGACTATGCAAAAACGTCTTGAAAATAAAAATAAAGTATGATATAATGAGATCAATAAAGGATCGGATAAGCTTTGAGACTTCTTCACTGAAAAATGCTGAAGAAGAAGGAAAAACAGAGGGCAGGATCGAAGAGCGAAACGCAGCATTATGAAAAAGTCGGGATCATGATACAGCGATCACCGTGGGTGCATTTGCATCGGCTTATCGGTCCATGTGACCCTGTATGACGATGTATTGGAGCACTGTGTGAAGTATGGGACGGAAAAAGAGTCGGGTTATGTTTATCCCGAAATAATCATAGGGGAGAATATTCTATGCTTGAGTTATTTCAGATCATGCAGTATTTTGGTATCGGAGTATTGGTTGTCGAGATATATTACACTCTTTTTCAGAAACGATCTAAGCTGCAGAGCGATCTTCTGATATTGCTGATCGCACTTTTGATCAATTATGTGGGGTATTCAATGGAGCTGCATGCCCGCAATGTATATGAGGCACTGGCTGCCGTTAAGGTATCCTACATGGGAAAGCCGTTTATCCTGCTTTTTATGTTCTTTCTTGTGGCGGAGTACTGCAGGGTCAAGCTCCCGAAATGGCTTGCGGGAGGAATGCTGCTCCTGCAGCTTTTTGTTACGGTGCTTGTTCATACCTGCGAACGACAGACGCTGTTTTATACCGACATTCAGTTTACCGAGGAGGGTTTATTTCCACATATTGTTTTCGGACATGGAATATTCTACAACATCTATATTCTTGTTATCCTGTTGTATGTAGCTGCAATAGCCGTTATGTGTGTATGTGCTCTGAAAAAGAAGATGTCCGGACGTCGGAAACTGCAGATATCACTCTTTTTAGTGATAGTATTTGTAAATATTGCCATGCTCGGCGTGTATCTGAGTGGTATAACGCAGGGATATGACTGCACGCTGGTCGGATATCTTATCGCCACGGTGATATTCTCTTTGTCTATTTTCCGATTGAATCTGTTTGATACGGTCGATCTGGCAAAAGAGCAGGCAATAAGTCTGATGAATGACGGCATCATAGTGTTCAGCAGCGATAACGAAGTCCTGTACAGAAATCGTCAGGCGACGCTCCTGCTCCCTGATATAAAGACCCATATGACCGTTTTACAGGATCCGAAGGAGCTGCTCCCGACAGAGGAAGGCAATTACTTATTCCATGAAGGAAAGGTATATGAACCCGATGATCAGCCGATACAAAAAAATGACACATGCTATGGACATATGTTTGTTCTGCGCGATGTTACAGACAGCTATCATTATCTGAGCCGCCTGGAACAGGAGGTAGAAAACAAGACTCAGCATATCCGCATGATACAAAGAAGGATCACACTTGGAATGTCGGATATGATCGAAAGTCGTGACAGTAATACCGGAGGTCACGTCAAGCGCACCAGTGATGTTATCAAGATCTTTGTGGAGGAATTAAAGCTCTGTGAAAATGAGGGACGGTATTCCGCTGAGTTTTATGATAACGTTATCAATGCCGCACCTATGCACGACCTCGGAAAGATAGCTGTACAAGACGCGATACTGCGCAAGCCGGGCGCTTTCACTCCCGAGGAATATGCCGAGATGAAAACCCATGCCGCAAAGGGCGCGCAGATCGTTGAGCAGGTGCTGAGTGGTGTTGAAGATGAGGCGTTTCTGCAGATCGCTATCAACATTGCCCACTATCACCATGAAAAATGGGACGGCAGCGGTTATCCCGACGGATTAAAGGGAACGCAGATACCCTTTGAAGCAAGGATAATGGCGCTGGCAGATGTGTTTGACGCACTGGTGAGCAAACGCTGCTACAAGGAAAAAATGACCTATGATAAGGCGTTTGAAATAATTGAAGAATCTCTGGACAGTCATTTTGACAGAGAACTTGGACATCATTTTCTTGAATGCAGGGAACAGCTTATCGCATATTATGAGAACATAGCTGACGAAGAAAACTGCCGATAAACAGTGAAACAATACGAAACCCCTGTCGGAGACCCGACAGGGGATATTTTTGTTTGCCCCGAATGGGCAGTAACTCGGTGGTGAAAGTCCACTACAGACTT
>JBJFHQ010000265.1:0-9865 GCA_051893755.1 Oscillospiraceae bacterium | reverse complement strand
ATAAACGAGCTGATAAAATATGCCGAGCTGGGAGCGGACCCGAATGCAGAATATTCGGGATATTCAGTTGAGGAGCTGGGCGAGGGCTACGAGAAGCCGAAAAAGTCTCCGCTGAAAACAGAGATAGCGGATTTTCCCGTCATAAGTCAGTATCCCGAGCTTCCGACCGGCTGTGAGATAACCTCCGCCTGCGCGCTGCTGAGATATCTGGGCTTCGATGCGGACAAGACTGTGCTGTGCGACCTGTATCTGCGACAAAACAGCAATTTCTTCACCGACGAAAACGGCGCTCTCTACGGACCCGACCCGAATTTCGCCTTTGCGGGAGACCCCTATGACTTCGGCTACGGCTGCTATGAGAACGTGATCTGCGATGCGATGAATTCCTACTTTGCCGCAAACAGAAAATTCAGCGAATATGAAGCCGTCTCATTGACGGGCATAAACACCGCCGATCTGGAAAAGCTCATAGACGAGGGCGTACCCGTTATCGTGTGGGCTTCGCAGAAAATGGACGTGTACAGATTCTCGGACCGTTCCGAGTGGTACATCATCGGCACGGGCGAGAAGGTCACATGGCTTGGAAATTCGCACACCCTTGTGCTTGTCGGCTACGATCTCAACGCATACTATTTCATGGACTGCGGAGAAAATTCAGCCATAGTCCCCTACAGCAAGGAATCCTTCTCCCAGCGCTTCGCAGAAAACGGGAGCCGTGCCTGTGCTGTGAAGATAAAAGCCTGAATGAATACATATTATCGCCGTAAAGAGCTTTTCTTTACGGCTTTCTTTGTTCAGCCTGCGAAAACCTGTGCGGCGGTGTACATCAACACAAGGAACACGCCGTCAAGCACAGCAGTGTGTGCTAAAGCGGTAAGAGCCGTATTCAGCGGCTTTCTCCTTAGCAGCGGGATAACTGTGTCCTTATCCTCGTATGCAAAGCCGTCGGTAAAAAGCTTTGTCACAAAGTGAACTGCTATCGTGAGTATCACCCACCATACGCTGTCGTAGCGAAAAATGGAAAAAGTATACGCCGCCGCAGTCATGCAGACGATATCCTCGATAAAGGTCAGCGACATGGAGATGTTCGCCTTCAGTATCCTTGAAAACAGCAGATTTGCGGGTATCATTATCACAAGCTCCATGATAAGCAGCATAACATTGCTTCCCGCCGCAGAATCAAAGAACAGTGAATAAAACTCCATGGGAAACGTTATCCAGAGCAATATCCACAGGACAACTATCCCAAGACAGATAAGCGAGTATTTTTTCTTTTTCTTTATGTCAAAATAATTATCGAATTTTTTTAAACATTTAAGCATTTTTATTCTCCGAACAGATTATTCACAATAATTATACCACATATTTTTATCTTTTTCAAGTATTTGGCGAATTTTTCATCACAGCTTCACAATTTTCCCTCACAACACATATAATGACAAAGGGAAACCATAAATTTCAAAACGAACCTTTTTCATCGAGGAGAATTCAAATGGCTGATGAATATATAGTCGCAGGCGGAGATATGCGCTTTTCCGCCGCCGCGGAGTATCTTGCCGCGCACGGAAAAAATACAAAGCTGTTATATCCCTGCCGTCATGTCAACATAGAAGCGTACATGGAAGCAGGGGGGATATCTCCTGCGGATCATCTGATACTGCCCGTCCCCGTAACAAACGACGGAGTATATCTGAATGCTCCCGCTGCGGAGGCTCCTCCGAAATTAAGCGAGCTGTCAAGGCTTGTGAAGCCCGGCGGAACAGTGTTCGGAGGAAAAATAACAGCCGATATACGGCGGAAATTCGCCGCAAGAAACATATACACCGAGGATTACATGGACCGGGAGGAGCTTGCCGTGATGAATGCCCTTGCCACCGCCGAGGGCGCAGTTATGACCGCTCTCCAGAAGCAGGATATCATGCTCCACAGGCAGAAGGTGCTCATCATCGGCATGGGGCGGATAGGAAAGGCTCTCATCGGCATACTCAGGGGCTTCGGCGCGGATATATACGCCGCCGCAAGAAGACCCGAGCAGCTTGCATGGGCGGATATCATGGGCTGCCGTCCCGTTAATCTGTACGACGGCGAAAGCGGCATGCTCTCCCATGAGTTTGCCTCCGCATCTGAGGCGTGCACTCTGATATTCAACACCGTGCCGACAATGATACTGTCGGAAAACGCCCTTGCATCGGTCAACAGAAAGGCGCTTATCATAGATCTTGCCTCCGCTCCGGGAGGAACGGATATCGCCGCCGCCGACCGTCTCGGGATACAGGCGGTCAATCTGCTGGGAGTGCCCGGAAAGGCGTCGGCAGATTCGGCAGGCTGTCTTATCGCAAAGACGGTCATAAGTATGATAGCCGAAAGGAGGAATTATAATGTCTGAACCCGATTTATCCATAAAGGCTCTGCGAGGCAAAAGAATAGGCTTTGCGCTGTGCGGCTCCTTCTGCACCTTTGAAAAGGCGTTCGCCGCAATGGAACGGCTGAGAATGTTCGGAGCGGAGCTTACTCCCATAATGTCCTTCAATGCATACAATCTGAACACCCGCTTTGGAACGGCGGAGGAAATGCGAAGCCGTGCCGAGGGCATCTGCGGCAGAAAGGTCATCGCCACCATAGAGGGCGCAGAGCCCATAGGTCCGAAAAGAATGTTTGATCTGCTGATAGTAGCTCCCTGCACAGGGAATACGCTGTCAAAGCTCTCAAACGCAATCACGGACACCCCCGTCACCATGGCAGTGAAGTCACACCTGAGAAACGGCTCGCCTGTGCTGATTGCAGCCTCAACAAACGACGCATTATCGGCATCTGCCGTAAACATAGGAGCACTTCTCAACCGCAGGAATTATTTCTTTGTGCCCATAAGGCAGGATAATCCCGAGCTTAAGCCCGCCTCTGCGGTAGCGGATTTTTCCCTTATCCCCGAAGCGGCGGCATATGCTCTTGAATACAGACAGCTCCAGCCCGTTATTATCAGCAAATAGCGTATATCCCTTAGCGATTGGCTATTGTGACAAACCGCGCCGACCGTTCGTTTTTCCGAACAGCCGGCGCGGTTTTGGTGCATTTTTATTGTATAGTATGCTGCTTACCGAGATCATATGGCACCCACAGACCTGTGCTGCTTCTCACCATGCCGTCTTTGCGGCGGTCTATCTCTTCCATGAGCTTTTCGTCCATTCTCCGCTCCGCATTATCGAACATATCGGACACGGCGGTAAGCTCTTCATCGGAAAGCAGGTCTGCTTTTATGTGCTTTATCTTGGGCATTTCAATCCCTCCTTGGATTTTGTCCTTAGAATATCGTTCTTGTTATTTAGTTATACTTTATCACAATTTCCGATTTTTTTGCTGTACATTATATGTCTCAAATATTAACATAATATTAAAATAGCATTCATGTATTGAAAATCCCCAAAAACAGTGATATAATTATATTATTAATGACAAAAACAGTCACCGGCAAACAGCTGATAACCACCCGTCTAACCGAAGGAGAATACATATATGAGTTTTGTTTCACTAAAGGGAGTACATAAAAGCTACAAAATGGGAGAGGTCACTATCACCGCCTCCGACGGAGTCAGCTTTGATATCGAAAAGGGAGAATTTGCCCTTATTGTCGGCGCTTCTGGCGCAGGAAAGACTACTGTGCTGAACATGCTGGGCGGCATGGACAGATGCGACAAGGGCGAGATACTCGTGGACGGCGTCAACATCGCAGGCTACAACAAAAAGCAGATGACCGCCTACCGCCGCAGCGATATCGGCTTCGTATTCCAGTTCTACAATCTGGTGCAGAATCTTACTGCTCTCGAAAATGTGGAGCTTGCAGCGCAGATATGCAAAAACAGCTCCGACCCCAAAGAGGTGCTGGACCATGTGGGTCTGTCGGACAGGCTCAACAACTTCCCCTCTCAGCTTTCGGGCGGCGAACAGCAGAGAGTCGCTATCGCACGAGCTCTTGTAAAAAATCCGAAGCTGCTGCTCTGCGACGAGCCTACGGGCGCTCTCGACTACAACACCGGAAAGACCATACTCTCACTGCTTCACAGGACCTGCCGCGAGCAGAATATGACCGTTATCGTTATCACTCACAATCAGGCGATTACTCCCATGGCAGACCGCATCATCACCATGAAAAACAGCAAGGTGTCGCGTATCGTCGTAAATAAAAAGCCCTCCCCCGTGGAGTCTATCGAATGGTAACTACTTACTAACGAGGTACGGATGATCTTATGAAAAATAATCAGCTTAAAAATACTCTGCGCAGTCTCCACCGCACAAGAGGAAGATTTATTTCGATACTTGCCATTATCGCAATAGGCTGCGCTTTTTTTTCGGGGATAAAATCTTCCAGCGGCTATATGATGGATTCCGCTTACAAATTCGTCAGCGGACATAATACCGCGGATTTTCGTCTACGTTCAACTTTGGGCTTCTCCGAGGACGACGTGAAGGCTCTTTCGGAAAGCTCCGATGTTTCGGACATCTATGCGGGCTATTCCGCCGACCTTTTCATAACCCGAGACACCGAGAATCTCATAGTATCGGCATATTCATACAGCGCACGCAGCGATATCAATATCCCCGAGGTCATCGAGGGACGTCTCCCCGAAAGCCCCGATGAATGTGTGGCGGACTACTCCCCCACAGGCTGTGAGCCCTTTAAAATAGGCGAAAAGATAACTCTCTCCGCCGACTCAGATTCCGATATCGAAGATATCCTTTCACAGACAGAATACACTATCGTTGGTCTGGTACATTCTCCGCTGTATATCTCCCACAGCCGCGGAACATCGACGATAGGAAATGGTTCTCTCAACGGATATATCCTTATCCCCGAGGAAAGCTTCGCTTATGAGTCCTACACTGACATTTACCTATGCGGAGAAAACCTGTCGGGACTCAACTGCTTCCATGACGAGTATTCGGACAGGTCGGACATCATCGCCGAAAGCCTTGAAGCCTTAGCCGATGAAAGAGTTGAAATACGCAGAGAAGAGGTCAGAAAGACCGCCGATGAAGAGCTTGCCGATGCCCGGAAGGAGCTGGAGGACGCCGAAAAGGAATACAAATCGGGAAAGGATGCCTATGACTCCGCTGTCAAGCAGCTGGAAACAGGCAGAAAAGAACTCGATGAAAAGCGCAAAGAGCTCGAAGACGCACAGAAGCAGTACGACGACGGCGTAAAACAGCTCGAAAAGGCTCAGGAGGATTTTCTCACACTCCAGCAGACCTGCCTCGATATCGACAGTATTCTCGAAGAATATCGGGAAAGCTATGTACAGACTCTTCCCGATGAGCTTGTCAATAATCTTAAGGAGATACAGTCCGCCTATGATGCCTTTGAGATAAACGTAAACATGCGGGATATGCTGGCTATGTACATAATAACCGACCCTGCCGCAGACAGCACGGGAAAAGCGGAAATGCGCAGACAGATATCCTCCGCAAACGAGCTTGTCAGAAGTCAGACGAGCCATATTGCTCTGCAGATACAGGAACAGTCGGAGCTTCTCAATGAAACTCAGCTGCAGCTCTCCGACGGAAGAAAACAGCTTGAAGATGGTGAAACACAGCTTACAGACTCCGAAGAACAGCTTGATGCTTCAAAAACCGAGCTCGAAGACGCAAGAGCCGAGCTTGATGATGGCTATGCGGAGCTTGAAAAATCCGAAAATGAACTGAACGATACCGTTGAAAACGGAAAATGGTACGTTTTCACCCGCGGCGAGGCCTTCAGCGCTTATTCCGAGTATGCCAGCGACTGCGAGCGTGTGGACAATGTAGCCCTTATTTTCCCGCTGTTCTTTATCCTGATAGGAGCTCTTGTCTGCGTATGCACCATGACAAGAATGGTCGAGGAACAGCGCACCGAAATAGGCACTTTCAAGGCGCTGGGCTTTGAAAAGGGCAGCATCGCCATGCAGTATGTTATCTATGCGGCTGCGGCAAGTATTCTCGGAAGCGTTATCGGAGTATGCGTTTCTCTGCCCATTCTCCCCCGCATCATTTTCAATGCGTATGTGTCACTGTACGATTTCCCCGATATTGAAACTCCCTTCAAATGGACCTATCTGATTGGCTGCCTTGCAGTTTCGGTGATATGCACCTCCGTTTCGGCATACGCTGCCTGCAAAAGAGAGCTATCCGCAGAGCCTGCGCAGCTTATGCGTCCAAGACCTCCCAAGAGCGGCAGAAGAGTGTTCCTCGAAAGACTGCCCTTCATCTGGAGAAAGCTCAGCTTCACATTTAAAGTCACATTCAGAAATCTTCTCAGATACAAGAGCAGATTTTTGATGTCCGTTCTGGGCATAGCAGGCTGTACTGCTTTGCTGGTGGCGGGATTCAGCCTGCAGCACTCCATATCCTCTATCGTGGACCTGCAGTTCGGCGGGATCCTCACATATGACGCGGCAATAGCATTCGACACAGACGCCGAAATTGAAACTCTGGACGAGCTCACAGCACTTATTGACGGAAGTGATACGGTAAATTCCTACATGGGCGCATATCAGGCTATCAAGGAGGTTTCCTCCGACAGCAAGACTGTTTCCGACTGCTACATCGTCGCTCCCGAGGATATCAATGAGATCGGCAAATACATAAATCTCCGTGAAAGAAGATCGGGTCTTAAGCTATATATCCCAGAGGACGGCGCAATAATCAACGAAAAGCTTGCAAATGTGCTGGGCGTTAAGGTGGGCGGTACCATAAACGTCGAGGACGGCAGCAGATCGCTTACCGTGCTGGGCATAACCGAAAATTATTCCTTCAATTACGTATACATAACTCAGAAGACCTGCGGCGAGCTTCTCGGAGAAAGTGCTTCAAATTCCTATCTCATTGATCTTGCGGACGGCTTCGACAGCAGCGCATTCTCCGAACAGATGCTGAAAAATGACGCGGTTCTTTCCGTCACATACACCGCAGACGGCGGTGACAGATTCCGCGACCTTATCGAAAGCCTTACTCTTGTGGTTATCCTGATAATCGTATTTTCGGGTGCGCTTGCCTTTGTTATACTGTTCAATCTGGTGACGATCAACGTCAACGAACGTATCCACGAGCTTGCAACACTTAAAGTATTGGGCTTCTATGACGGTGAGGTGTCCTCCTACATTTTCCGTGAAAACATCTTCTCAACGGTGATAGGCATGCTGCTGGGACTTGTCGGCGGAGTGGGACTGCTCAAAATAGTCATCATCTTCGCCGAAGCGGATTCGGTAATGTTCAATCCGACTATCCCCGCGTACTGCTTTGCGGTAGCGGCGGCTATCACGATACTCTTCTCGGCGCTGGTCAACATCACCATGCATTTCAGAATGAAGAAGATCGACATGGCTACTTCCCTCAAAGCTGTTGAGTAATTATCATTGAAAAGCTCCCCTTTTGCACGGCAATCGGGGAGCTTTTGCATTTCGGACAAAAAAATGTATCAATCTGTGAATTTCCGAATAAAATGTTAGTACAACGCTGTATATATGTAAATATAGCACAATATGTATCTGCAAACGCAGAAGAACGGAGTTTATATGAGCGATTCAAAGAAATGTCCCGATTTTTTCAAGGAAGCAGTCAGTATAGAGACCCAGCGCATCTTCGATACCTGCTCCGAGAGAGACTGTATCAGTGACCTTCCCGTATGCCTTGACGCATGCTGCTGCCTGACCGATTGCATGAACATGATAAAGACCCGCTGCGTGGAAGTGAGCCGCGTGTGCATTGCAGTAAATCCAGTGCCCTTCAAGTGCGGATATTACTCGGTTGATATCACCTACACCTTCGATATCAAAATGGACGCCTACGAAAACAGCTGCACCGAGGAATGTTATCCTCTGACAGGCACGGCAGTCTGGAACAAACGGGTGATACTCTACGGCGCAAACGGCGACATCAAGACCTTTTCCAGTGACGACCGCAGACATAAGGACGACAAGGACGACTGCTGCTGCAAGGTCATCAACAAGCCTAAGGTGACCGTCAGTGTGGTGACTCCCATTGCCCTTGAAACAAAGATAGACTGCAAAAAGATCAAGACCTCAACAAGCTGCGAGCCTGTTCATGTCAAGGGCATATACATAACTCTCGGGCTTTTTTCGGTGATACAGCTTACCCGTCCCGTTTCGCTGCTTATCCCGTCCTACGACTACTGCATTCCGGGCAAGGAATGCTGTTCCCCCGCAGAATCTCCCTGTGAGATATTCAGCAAGCTGGAATTTCCCACAGAGCAGTTTTTCCCCTGCCCCGAGGACGAAAAGCTCTGCTCCTGCGAAAAGGACGGCGAGAAAAAATCCGATTTCTGCGAGGACGAGGAAGAACACGGATTTTTCGGAAGCAGCGAATGATCCTGCCGACGATCGTTATATGATCCCGCGCCGACTGTTCAGCCATGCAGTCGGCGCATTATATTGTCAGTCCAGATATGATACTGCAGGAAATTTCACAATCATTTCACAAAAGGATATACCAAATATCCACATTGACGTATATAATTATCATTAGGAAAGTGGACCGCTATTCCAATCGACACTGATATTGACAAAAGGAGAACTCAAATGAAAGCCAAGACATCAAAAAAACATCTAACCAAAACCGATAAAATACGTATCATAGCCGTTGTGCTTTTTCTGCTCATAGCGGCTGCCGTCACTGTGGCGGCTATCCCCTACTGCAGGCTTCTCGCCACCGAGGACGGTCTCGCAAAGGCTAAGGACAAGGTCATGGAAACAGGCGCGCTCGGACCTTTTATCTACATGCTGCTCGTTGTGGCGCAGATAATCATCGCATTTATCCCCGGCGGCCCTGTGGAGATACTCGGAGGAGTGCTTTTCGGCACCGCAGGCGGCACTGCACTGTGCATGCTGGGATTCATTCTCGGGACATCGGCTGTTTATTCAATGGTGAAAAAGGTCGGAAAGCCGCTGGTCTCGGCGTTTGTCTCCGAGGACAAGTTCGAGCGCTTCAAATTTCTTAAAAACGAAAAAAATCTGGAGCTTATCGTATTTATCATGTTCCTTATCCCGGGGATCCCGAAGGACGCACTGACCTACTTTATCCCCCTTACCCCTATCAACGGAAAGAAATTCTGCATTTTAGCCACCCTCGCACGATTTCCCGCAACAATTTCCTCGGTAATGATAGGCTCTTCTCTGCAAAGCCGCAATCTTACAATGGGCATCATCGCCTTTGTTATCACCGCAGTTCTCGGAATTGTGGGCATACTGTACAACAACCGAAAAAAAGAGGCTCCGAAGCCTGAAGCTGCTGCCGCGGAAACTGATATCACTGCCGATAACGGCTCACTTGATTTGAAAAGCGATACTGAGCATCGCGAGCTTTGACATAATATAGATATTTTGTTAAATAAATGTTAAATTCATGGGATATTATTGACATGTTATGAAAAATGTGGTATACTTCATATTGTAGGTGCAAATGGCTGTGAGGTCCCACCTGTTCCCATTCCGAACACAGCAGTTAAGCTCACATACGCCGAAAATACTCAGTTGGCGACGACTCGGGAAAATAGGAATGTGCCTGCATATAATCCGCGCTTTTTTAAGTGCGGATTTTTTTACAATATGGTAAAAATCGGAGGAAAATTATGAAAACTAAGATCATATGCGCCGCTCTCTGCGCTGTGCTGTGCTGCGGAATGTTCGCAGGCTGTGCCGACAATACATCCGCTTCGGACAGTGCGTCCGAAAACGCAGTTACCGAAGCTGCTGCCGAGGATACTTCCGCCGAGGAGCCTGCCGAGCCCTCACCTGTGGTACTTACCGAGGACACAGTCAAGCTCACAGGAAGAACAGAGCTTATCGACGACACACTATGGTGCGCTTTTTCGGGCACGGGA
>JBJFHQ010000264.1:0-9870 GCA_051893755.1 Oscillospiraceae bacterium | reverse complement strand
TGCGGCAAAATTTGCCGAAAAGACGTGCGTATACGCCTATGTGGACAGGTTCTGAATGCTTCTGCCTTTTGTTATTTTCATTATATCACAGCCTGCTGCAAATTTTTTTCAAAAATGAAAAAACGCAGCTTTTTCTGCTTTATCACATTATATCATGTACAGCGAAATATGTCAAGAAATAATTTCCTTTGTGGCTGCGGAGAATAATTACCATAAAAACACACAATTATTGCAGATGATTTTTAAGCATTTTTCCAAATCATCTGTATTTTTTTATTTTCCCTTGACAAAGCATGTTAAAAGTGATATAACTGTATTAGGTGATATAGTACAGTTAGAAAGGAGCGATAAGCTTGTATATGATAGATCTCCAGAGCCGCGTGCCGATATTCGAGCAGATCGTGGGCGGGATAAAGAATATGATCCTCGACGGCGAGATAAAGCCGGGAGAAAAGCTGCCCAGTGTGCGGGAGCTTGCCAAGACCTTAGGCGTAAATCCGAACACGGTGACAAAGGCTTTTCAGACTCTTGAACGGGAAAAGATAATCTACACTGTTCCCGGACGGGGCAGCTATGCGGCGGACATAATCACGGAAAAATTAAAGGAGGAGGCTTTTGAAGCCTTTGATACGGCTGTCAGAAACGCTTTCAGAGCAGGTCTTTCTGCGGAGGACCTTATCAGAAGAATGGAGGAAATGAACAATGATAGAACTTAAAAATACAGTGAAAAAATTCGGAGATTTTACCGCTCTTGACGATGTGACCCTTACTATCCCGGAGGGAACGGCATTCGGACTTTTAGGCTCAAACGGCGCAGGAAAATCCACGCTGCTGCGGCTGCTTACGGGGGTATATTCTCCCGACGGAGGCACTGTTCAGCTGGACGGCGCCGATGTGTACAACAACGAGGAACAGAAAAGACGGGTATTCTTCGTCAACGATGAGACCGTGCAGTTCGGCTCGTTCACCCTCAAGGGACTGAAGGATTATTATAAGGGCTTTTATCCCAACTTTTCCGAGGAAATATATAAAAAGCTGGTAGAGACCGTCAAGCTTCCCGAAAATAAGAAGCTGGACACGTTCTCAAAGGGCATGAAGCGGCAGGCGATAGTCATTGTGGGGCTTTCCTGCTGTACGGAATATCTGCTGTTAGATGAGGCGTTCGACGGACTTGACCCCACCATGCGGATAATCGTCAAGCATATGCTGGTGGATGCCATGCTTGACCGAAAGCTGACCGTAGTCATATCCTCCCACAATTTAAAGGAGATAAACGAGGTCTGCGATACGGCGGCGCTCATGCATCAGGGAAAGATAATCTTCTCCCGTGAGCTGGACTCCGTCAAGGGTGATATACATAAGATACAGGTCTCCTTCCCCGAGGAGCATACCCGTGAGGATTTCGAGTGCGAGGAGCTGCTCCACTTTGAACGCAGCGGCAGCATTTACTACATGATAATGCGGGGCGACGAGGATAAGATAAAGGAAAAAATGGAGCGTTTCTCGCCCGTGCTTTTTGATGTTATCCCCCTGACGCTGGAGGAGATATTCATTTATGAAATGGAGGTTCTCGGCTATGACGCAAACGGTATCGAAAAGGAGTAGCTCTGCTGCTGTTCACTATGGCTTTGTACTTGCGAAAAGGAATCTGAAATACGGAATACTGGCGCTGTGCATGGACCTGCTGGGACTTCCGCTCGTCCTCATTGCTGCGCTTGCGGAATATGCCTCAAAGCTTAATAACTACGAATCCGTAATAGAATATGTGGATAATATCTACCTTATAATTGCGGAAATCAGCGCTGTGATAGCTCTGATAATGGGAATATACATTGCAATGGGCTCCTTTGCGCACCTGTACGACAAGCGTCTTTCGGATATGGAATACGCTCTGCCGCTGACAGCGAACAAGCGCTTTCTGGCAGGATATTTTTCGGGACTTGCAGTGTATGTTCTGCCGTATATTGTAAGCCAGCTCATTTCACTTCTGCTGATATTCATTGGAATGAACACCGTCGATGCCCAAAGAACAGACGGCAAAACCATATATGCTGACTGTCTTTCGAACTGTATGACGCTTTTTGTCGGCGTACTTGTCATCATGGTGATGTTCTACACACTGTTTGTGCTGACAATGACCTTCTGCGGCAGCAAATTTGAAACATGCGTATTCGGAATAGCAGCAAATCTGTTCATACCGACGATCTTCGTCTGCATAATCAGATTGTATGAGAAATATGGATACGGAACAGTCTTCGACGTTATGGACACCTTCATCAACAGGCTGTTCAGCTGCACCTCGCCCATTGGAGCCCTTTATGGACTTTATATGCTGATCGTATATCCACAGACGATAATTTACTTAGGCGATGTTCCCGCCGAGGAACAGCACTCCTTCTTTTCACTGTACTCGTTAGAGGGCTGGACAGTGAAATGCCTTGTGTTCACGGCATTGCTGTTCGTATGCGGGCTGCTTTTGTACCGCCGCAGAAAAGCGGAGCAGACAGGTGAGACATTCATATCAAGACCCTTTTACTATGTGGTAATGGTCTGCATCACAGCGGCGGTGTGCCTGCTCATGGATTATCTGGAAACGGGCATTATACCGATGATAGCCGCAACTATGGCAGTATTCGTTATCATTGACTGCATAATCAACAGAGGCATACATAAGCTCATTCAGTCCTTTGTGAAATATGCCGCGGTCATGGCAGGCATTGCAGCTGTGTATTTTGTTTCGGTGATGGCAATGAATGTTTTTGTGGTAAACAGCGTGCCTGAGCCTTCGGAGATAGAGTGCGTCCGGCTTACCGCCTACTGTGGATATATGAACGGCAAAGACAATTATTTTGACAGCTTTCGCTTTTATGACGAGGAAAATATCCGTACAGTGACAGAAGCTCACAAGGAGCAGCTTCGGGCTTATGCCGACAATGCTGAAAAATCATCGGATATCATATTTAACAAATGGTTCGGAGTAAAATATACCTATAAAAACGGCAAAGAAAAGGAAAGACTGTACTACGATATATGCAGTACTGTCTATGAAAAGCTCCTTGCACTGGAGGACACCGACGAGATGAAGGAACAGGAGATAGCAGCGCTTATCAACACGCTGACCGCCTGCGATGACTATATACTGCAGACAGGTTCCGAAAAAGCGGGAAACAACATGCAGTTCGAGTCCTCTGAAAACAGGGATATATTCACCGATGAATTTACTGAAGGCTTAATTCAGTGCCTGACCGAGGATATACGCTCCATGACCTTGGAGGATCAAGCCGGATTTGATGAAAATTCACATTATGTGATGCTTTATCCCGGATTTCCCAATGATGATCATTATTTTATTAATGATTATGCCGCAAAGGGATCGTTTTACTTAGGTTATATGATCACGGGCGCTTACGGGAGGACCCTCGATTATCTGGATTCCCACGGCATACCTGTTCAGGGTGCCGAGTACAGTACCGATTCTATTCTCGGTTACGGCTGCGTTGAGATAGGGAAAGCATACGGACATGACAGTCTCCCCGTATCGAAATGTGAATCGGAGATACTTGCTGTGATGTATGACCCCGAAAGGTACGGCAATGATTCTCTTGAAGTAAAGCAGACGCCCTATGAGGAGCTTTCCGAAGCAGAGCTTGAAGAGCTTGCTCAGCTGCTTTCGGAGGCGATAGAGTGGTGGTATATCCCCGAGGGCGAGTGCTATGTCATAAGCATAGACGGAGGAGATAATATGTACATACCCGAACGCTTCAATGACATGGTCGAAAGCATGATATCATAAATGGAGGTCCACATAGATGACAGAAACTATCAGAAATAGGTCGGCGGCAGTTCATTACGGGCTGTCGCTGGCAAAGAGAAATATGAGATTCGGGATACTGGCGCTGTGCATGAATTTTCTGGGGCTGCCGCTGTTTCTCATAGCAGTGCTGGCGAATGCTTTTCAGATGAGAGCAGAAACTCCCGAGTGGCTCACCGACGTAGATACATACTATGTCGTTTCGGTATTCGGAATAGTTGATGAGATATACGTATTCATTGCGGCAGCCTGTACAATTGCTGCAGTGCTGTCGGGGGTATTCATTGCCATGGGTTCGTTCTCTCATCTGTACAACAGGCAGAGAGTGGATATGGACTATTCACTGCCGCTGACAGCGGATAAGCGTTTTTTCGCAGGATATCTGTCGGGACTTAGCGTATATGTGCTGCCCTACATATTCTGTCAGATAATATCGCTCATTCTTCTGACAGTGGGTCGGCTTACCGTGGACAGATGGGTAAGCGGACTGCAGGCTAAAATATTTGAAAGCTTCACGCCGATGTGCATAAAGCTGATATTCGGCGGGCTTATCATCATGGTGATGTTCTACACGCTTTTTGTGCTGACGATGTGCTTCTGCGGCAGCAAATTTGAAACGGGCGCATACGGAGTGGGAGCGAATTTCTGCCTGCCCGTGATATACTTCTGTATTGACTGGCTGATAACGGACAACAGCTACGGGCTTGTGTTCAGAATGACGGACAATACTGTCATCAATGCTCTGTTCGGCTGTACCTCGCCCATAGGAGCGGTATGCGGACTGTACATGACGCTGTACCCCGAGAACTGGGACAGGGCATTTTACTCTGTGAGCAGCGGAGCTGTCGGGGACATATCCTTCTTTTCGGTATATTCCTTCGGCTTCTGGCTGATAAGATGCCTTGCGGTAACAGCGCTGCTTATGTTCTGCGCATACAGGCTCTACCGCCGCAGAACAGCGGAGCAGACAGGCAAGACCTTTATCTCAAAGTCGTTCCATTATTTTGTAATGGTCTGCCTGATGATGATACTGAGCGCATTTGTATCGGAGAGCAGCACGGGCATAATACCGACATTAATAGTAACTGCGGCTGTGTTCCTGATAATGGAATGTATCTCAAACCGCGGGATAAAGAAGCTGGGGCGGTCTGTGGGAAAATATGCGGTGATAATGGCTGCGCTCATCGGAGCATATTTGTTGACAGAAAATACGGGCTTTTTCGGAGCGGAAGACTATGTTCCGGAGGCATCGGAGGTAAAGTGCATCGAGCTTGTTAATTACGACGGATATTATGACTGTGACCTTTATGAGGGCACCTATCTTCTGGAGGACGAGGAAAATATCCGTAATATTACCGAAGCTCATGCAATGCAGCTCAGCGAGCGTGCTAAAGACAGCGATATGGGTTGGGCAGGAATTGCTCTGGACATAAAATACACGCTGAAAAGCGGAGCGGTCGTGGAAAGATATTATCATACCATATTTTACAGCGCATATGAAAAGCTGCTGCCCATGGAGGTCTCCGCAGAGATAAAGGAGCAGAAGATAACAGCGCTGAAAAATACTGTGGAGGATAAGGCTCTGCGCACTGCAGTAAAGGGTGCATATTATTACCCCAATCTGAATAAGACGTCCTATCCCGATGATTTTTCCGAAAGGCTCGCAGAGTGCCTGACCGAGGACATAAACGCCATGACCGTTGAGGATTTCTCGGGACACGGCTTAGGAAATGATACACTTCGGATAGGCACGGGCTATCTTGATGATAAAAGCTATGTTCTGCCCGAGGGACCGTATTATGAAGTTTATACGATAACAGAGGCGTATCCGAAAACACTTGAATATCTGAGTGAATTCGGTATCGAACCATATCATAGAGATAATACCGATGCCGAGTGCATAGAGATAATCAGGATAAGCACAGGCTTCAATATCCCCGTAAGACAGAACAGAAGTGTGGAAAATAATGGTGTCATACTGTATTCGCCCGACTGCGATTATACAGATGAGTTTATCTACCGTTTTCCGAATGCGGAAAAGTTCATCTGTTTCACCGACCTTTCGGAAACAGAGCTTGAAGAGCTTGCAAATATAGCGTCCGATGCAGTGGAGTATTATATCACCGACAAGGACTATTATTCGATAAGCATAGACGGAGACATAGATATGTATATCCCCGAAAAATATAATGACATGATAGAAAGCATAATTTCATAGAATGGAGGTCATGATATATGACGGAAGCTGCTGCATCAAATGTCAGAGCGGCGAAAAAGCCGTCGGCGGCGGTGCATTACGGAAAAATGCTGGCAAAGCGCAACATGAAATATGCAGTGCTTGCGCTGTTTATGAATTTTCTGGGACTGCCGCTGTTTCTGATACACTTGATATCCGAGTGTGTTATCACGAAAAACATCAATGCCAAGGAGCTTCAAAGCTTCAATTCGGTCTTTGATGCACCGGATAATACGATATATATTCTCATAGCAGTGATAGGCACGTTTGTTGCCGTGGTGACGGGAGTATATATTGCGATGGGAAGCTTTTCCCACCTGTACGACAAAAATCTGGTGGATATGGAATACAGTCTGCCGCTGACTGCGGACGAGCGCTTTTTCGCAGGCTTCCTGTCGGGACTGACGTTGTATCTTGTTCCCTATATTATCTGTCAGATGATATCGCTTATACTGATAGCTGCGGGACATCTTGTGATAGACAAATGGCTTGACCCGCTGCAGCAGATATTTGCGGACTTTATGCCGCTTGCGGTGAAGCTCATCATCGGCGGGCTTATCATCATGCTGATGTTCTATACGCTGTTCGTGCTGACCATGAGCTTCTGCGGCAGCAAATTCGAGACCACTGCATACGGAATGGGAGCGAATCTGTGCCTGCCCGTGATATATGCCTGTCTGTTTGTGACAGTGGAGGAGAACGGCTACGGACTGGTTTTCGGTCTATCGGACGATACTCTGATAAATCAGATATTTGGCTGTACCTCGCCCATGGGAGCGTTGTACGGAATGTATCTGTCGGCGTTTGTAAATATCGATCATATTGCGACAAGCGAGTCTTTTTTCTCGGTATTTTCCTTCGGCTTCTGGATAATCAAATGTCTGGCAGTAACGGCTCTGCTGATATTCTGCGCATTGAAGCTGTACCGCCGCAGAAAAGCGGAGCAGACGGGAAAAAACTTTGTTTCAAAGACGTTTTATTACGTTGTAATGGTCTGCCTGATGATGCTGACCTGCACATTCATGGAAATGATAGGCGCAGACCTTGCGCCGACTATCATCATAACGGCAGTGATATTCCTGATAATGGACAGCATATCAAACAGGGGAGTGCGAAAGCTCCATGTTTCGCTGTTGAAATACATCGCAGTGATGCTGGGGATATTCGGTGTTTACGCGACAACGATAAATACCGGCTTTTTCGGAGCGGTAAACTATGTTCCCGAGGCATCGGAGATAAAGTGTGCGGAGCTGGTGGATTATGACGGATACGCCTACGGTGATGCCCTGAACGGGAATTATCGCTTTGAGGACGAGGAGAATATTCAGGCTATCATTGACATTCATAACAAGCAGCTTGAAATACATAACAGTATGGAGCCTGTCAGTCCTGTCGATCATATCACAATAAAATACACCTACAAAAACGGCAGAGTCAAAACGAGAGCGTATCATATATATGGAGCAGTGCATGAAATGCTGCTGCCGCTGGAGACCTGTGACGAGATAAAGGCAGAGAAGACAGAAGCTCTGAGCAATACCCTTGACTGCAAAACGATGTATTTTATTAAAGACAGCGGTTACGATATGGTTCAGGACGTGAAATATTATCCGTATGAGGACAGATATCTGTTCAAGAGCGACTTTATCCCGACGCTCAAGGAGTGCCTTGCGGAGGATATAAATAATATGTCCTCGGAGGACTATATCCGCTGCACGGGTATGTCGAAGCAGGGAACCGAAATGTGGATAAGTGTCGGCTGCTATGATGAAAGCTTTGCCGAGCCTGAGGGTATGTATTATGATTCCTTCAGGATACTCGGCTGCTATGAAAAAACTCTGGATTATCTGAGTTCGCTGAATATCATGTAGATCAAAAAATTTCCAATCCGTAAAAGTAGAATAATCCCGACAGAAAGAGTTATATTATTACCGTAGACGACAGCAGATACAGATACATTCCCGAAAGCAAAACTTTTATGAGTTGAGCAGCTGCGGACGTAGAGCTGCCGTCTGCCTTAAGGGTTTGCAAAATAAAGGACAAAAGAACAACAGTCGGAGCTGTGCATCGGGAGACCGGTGCACAGTGCCGGCATAAATTTGCAGGCGGCAGAAACCTGCAAGAAAGGCAGTTATCATATGCAGCTTAAAAAATCAAAAATTGCGGCGGCAATGTGTATGCTCGGTGTGCTTGCATTATCACTGACCGCCTGCGGTTCAAACAAGAACAATACCAACGGAAACAACGGCGGAGCGTCAACATCACAGTCGCAGAACCAGACCACAGGTCAGTCTGCAGCGGGCAATGAGGGCATGAACAACAATAATAACACGACCTCAAACAGAACAGGCACCGATGCAGACGGCGACGGCATCATCGAGAATGCGGCTGACAATGTCGGAAATGCAGTAAGCGAAGTAGGCCATACGGCAGGAGATATTGTACAGGACGGAGCAAATATGGTTGACGATGCAGTAACAGGAGCAGCAGACGCAGTCGATGATCTTATCGGCGGCGAGCAGCCCACGACCACCACCGGCAATCAGAACAGATAAAAGCATTTGAAGCGGAAACGGATGAAGCATCATCTGTTTCCGTTTTTTCGTATATTTTACTTATGGGTGTATATAATATTTTCAATAACTTATACTAAGCTCCGATAATAAAGTGTACAAAAAATCAAGCAAAAACTTGCATATATGGTTTTTGCGCAGATTTTTTGTCTACACTTTAATCGGAGATCAGTATTATTTTTAAGGAGCATATTATGGAAGAGATAGCATTTTTCGACGCAAAGCCCTATGACATTGAAAGCTTTGATAAGCTC
Source organism: Oscillospiraceae bacterium (assembly GCA_051893755.1). Classification (GTDB taxonomy): domain Bacteria; phylum Bacillota; class Clostridia; order Oscillospirales; family Ruminococcaceae; genus RGIG4694. The sequence continues at coordinate 996 of JBJFHQ010000264.1, read as the reverse complement.
AATAAAAATTACAAGATAAACTATTACGAGGACAAGCTCACTCCGAAAACAGCCCGTCTTGCGGCAGGCTGTGCGGCGGTTTGCGCATTTGTGAACGATACTGTGAACCGCGATGTGATAGACCTGCTGACGGGCATGGGCGTGAAGGCGATAGTCATGCGCTGTGCGGGATATAATAATGTTGATATCCGCTATGCGGAGCGGACAATGGCTGTGCTGCGGGTCCCCGCATATTCGCCCTATGCGGTGGCGGAGCATGCCATGGCACTGCTTCTGATGCTGAACCGGAAGATACACAAGGCATACCTGCGCACCCGTGATTTCAATTTCAGCATAGTAAATCTCACAGGCTTCGACCTCCACGGAAAGACAGCGGGAGTCATCGGCACGGGCAAGATAGGGCAGGCGTTCATCGACATATGCTTAGGCTTCGGCATGAAGGTCATCGCATATGACCCCTATCCCAATGAAAAGCTTGCGCAGGAGAAGGGCTATCGCTACGGCGACAGAACGGCAGTATTTTCGGAGAGCGACATCATATCGCTCCACTGTCCGCTGACAGCGGATACGAAATATATAATCAACCATGAAAGTCTGCGGCTGATGAAAAATGACTGCATCGTGATAAACACGTCGAGAGGAAAGCTCATCGACAGTGACGAGCTTCTGAAGGCGTTACGAGAGAAGCGTATCGGCGGAGCGGGGCTGGACGTGTACGAGGAGGAGTCGGACATTTTCTACGAGGACTGTTCGGCGGACATCATCACGGACGATACCTTATCGCTGTTAGTATCCATGCCGAATGTGATAATCACGTCACATCAGGCATATCTGACGAGAGAGGCGCTGAATAATATCGCGGAGGTAACGCTGTCCAATCTGGACGAATTTTTCGCCAAGGGAGCGGACTCCAAAGGAAAATACACCAATTCAGTTAACAGTAATAGTTAACAATATATTACCGTATTGGAAGTATTTAGCAGCAGTGACATCGAT
>JBJFHQ010000263.1:0-9882 GCA_051893755.1 Oscillospiraceae bacterium | reverse complement strand
CTCCGCGGCATTGTCCTTAAGAAAGATATTGTTGCGGTACTCATAGACCGCCATTTTGTTAAATTCAGCCTTCAGCTCTTCAACGGAGGCGTCCACACCCTTTGACTTTATATATTCCGCACATTCCTCGTAGGTCATGGCAGCCATGCGCTTTATCTCCCTGTCGGAAAGATACTTTCCGTGCTGCTGCATATATTTTCTGTCGATCTTTTCCCACACCCTGTTGGAATCTATGAGCGTACCGTCAAGATCGAATATAGCCGCTTCAAAATCATCTACTGTAAGCATAGTTATTGTCCTTTCCGTCAGTTTTTGTTGCGCACATATACCACGCGGACGTTTCCGTTTTCGCTGGGCACCGAATATATCTCGAAGGCCCCCAGAGATTTTATAAACGGCGTTAGCTTCATAAAGCCAAAGCTGCGCACATCGAAGCTTGGGAAGCGCTTTGTGAGGATATTTCCCGCCTGACTTAAGGAAGCCCAGCCGTCGTCATCGGATATTTCCGTAAGAATTGTCGCAAAGGCTTTCCGGACGGTCTCCGCAGAAAGCTGGCCCTCCTCCTCGGAGGATTTTTCACGGCTGCCCTCTCCCGAAAGCACCTCCAGATACAGAAATCTGTTGCATGCGGCAATGAAGGGATTGGGAGTTTTCTTCTCGCCCATGCCGATAACATACTTTCCCGATTCGCGGAGCCTTGCAGCAAGTCTAGTAAAGTCGCTGTCGGAGGAAACGATGCAAAATCCGTCCACATTGCCTCCGTAAAGGATATCCATAGCGTCGATTATCATGGCGGAATCGGTGGCGTTCTTTCCGGTGGTATAGCTGTACTGCTGGATAGGCGTGATTGAATAGTTCAGAAGGACTGCCTTCCATGGGGACATCTCCGATTTTGTCCAGTCTCCGTAGATGCGCTTGTAGGTGATTATCCCGTCGTTTGAAAGCTCGTCGAGTATCGGTTTGATATACTTTGCAGACACGTTGTCTGCGTCTATAAGGACTGCAAATCTTTTGTCCTCGCTCATAAAAAAATCCTTTCAGTCCTCCAATCGACAGTATTTTCGGGGAGGAACAATTATAATAAAATATGTGATGATCATTTCCGTGTTTTCTAACATCTGATCACTGTGTATCATTATAACACTTTTTAGCACGAATGTCAAATCATTCCTCGGGAAAGGCGGCGGTACTATTACTGTTTACATAGATGTACTTATCATCACTTCAGTATATATTGACTTTTTCCTGATAAAAGCAACAGCCGCTGTGCTGCGCAGACCTCCTCCCACTGCGGGAAGAGCAGTTCTCGGAGCAGTGGCAGGAAGTCTTACCTCCCTTGTACTGCTGCTGCCCTCGCTGGACAATGTGCTGCTGTTTCTGATAAAAACGGCGTCCGCAGCTGCGATAGTATGGATATCCATGGGCTATGAGAGCTTGGGGAAATTTATAAAAAAGATAATAGTTTTTACTGCGGTCAGCCTTTGCTTTGCGGGGGTGTGCTTTTTTCTGTCGGAAACTATGGCAGAGGAACTCATTTTCTGCCGCAACAGCACGGTATACTTTAATATTTCCCCCGTTGTCCTCATATTATCCACAGCAGCCGCCTACGGTGGGATCTGTCTTTTCAGGCGCTTCACCGACGCCGCTCCCACAGGCGGAAAATACACGGTCACCATATACACGGATAAGGACAGCTTTTCGTCATTCCCTGCTGTCGCCGACACCGGCAACAGTCTTACCGATGTCATTACCGGGATACCCGTGATAGTCTGCGGAAAAGAACAGCTGCCCGATATCGCAAAGCTGCTCCCCGAGGACGGCACAGCTCTGCCGAAAGGCTGGCGGCTCATACCATGCAATACCGCAGGAAGCTCGGGACTTATCCCCATATTCCGACCGCAGTCGGTATATATCCGCTGCGACGGGACGAACCGCACCTGCACTGCGGACGCGTACATCGGCATATCCTCTCAGCCCATGAAATACGGCGTATTCAGTCCGTCCATTCTGAGAAGCATGTAGAAAATCCGACCGAAAGGAGTAAATATGATCAACATAAAAGCTCTTATCACCTGCTATGTAAGATCGCTGCTGAAAGCGCTGGGGCTGTACGGCTCCGACCTGTACTACATAAACGGACCTGACACCCTCCCTCCTCCGCTGTCCCCCGCCGAGGAAGAAGAGACCTTCAAACTGCTGCAGACCGACCCCGAAAAGGCTAAGGATATGCTGATAGTACATAATCTGCGGCTGGTGGTGTATATCGCCAAAAAATTTGAATCCACGGGGATAGGCGTGGAGGACCTTATCTCCATAGGGACAATAGGGCTTATCAAGGCGGTCAATACGTTCTGTCCCCAGAAGAACATCAAGCTTGCCACCTATGCTTCGCGGTGTATTGAAAACGAGATACTGATGTTCCTGCGAAAGACCTCACAGACTAAAAACGAGATATCCATCGACGAGCCGCTGAACATCGACTGGGACGGCAACGAGCTGCTGCTGTCGGATATCCTCGGCACGGAAAACGACGCGGTTTCGTCGGGAATAGAAGCCACGGCGGAACGGCAGATGCTCCGCAGAGCTGTGGAAGAGCTCCCCGAAAGAGAACGAGAGATAATGGAGATGCGCTTTGGACTGCGTAACGGCAGAGAGCTTACCCAGAAGGAAACCGCCGATATCATTGGAATATCACAGTCCTACATATCAAGGCTGGAAAAGAAAATAATCCATAAACTCCGCGAAAATCTGCAGGAGATACTGTAATGCGGGCATTTGCGGAAAGTGCAAAAAAACTCTTGACATTTTCCAAAAAAGAGTATATAATAAAAAAGCAGGCAGACGTAATATAATGGTCATTATATCAGCTTCCCAAGCTGAGGATGCGGGTTCGATTCCCGTCGTCTGCTCTTTTTTACTGCTCAGAATGAGCGATATGTCCCCGTGAAGCTGTTCGCGGGGATAATTTATTGTACGGGAGAATTTTCATGTATCGGCTGAAAAAATTCGAGCACACCATATATGCAAGCTATATCGGCTACATAACGCAGGCTGTGGTGAACAACTTCGCACCCCTGCTTTTCCTCACCTTTGCAAAGGATTACGGACTTACCCTCGATAAGATAACCTTCATCACTACAATAAATTTTGCGGTGCAGCTCATCGTCGATCTGCTGTCATCGAAATTTGCGGACAGGATAGGACTTCGTATCTGCATCGTTTCCGCCCATATTTTCTCGGCAGCGGGACTGGCAGGGCTCGCAATTCTCCCCATGATACTCCCTGACCCATACGCGGGACTTATCATATCGGTGGTGATGTACGCTATCGGCGGCGGTCTGATCGAGGTGCTGATAAGCCCCATAGTGGAGGCCTGTCCCACCGAGAAAAAGGAGGCTGCCATGAGTCTGCTCCATTCGTTCTACTGCTGGGGACATATGGGAGTAGTTCTGCTGTCCACTGCATTTTTCAGACTTTTCGGAGTCGGAAATTGGCATATTTTAGCGATGATATGGGCGCTTGTTCCGCTTTTAAATGCAGTGTATTTCATGCTGGTTCCGCTGTACGACATATCCTCGGGAGAGGAAAGCGTGCCTGTGCGGAGCATGCTTCGTCAGCCGCTTTTTATACTGATACTGGTGATAATGATATGCGCGGGTGCCTCCGAACAGGCGGTCAGCCAGTGGACTTCCGCCTTTGCGGAGTCTGCGCTGAACGTCTCAAAAACGGTTGGCGACCTTGCGGGACCCTGCTGCTTTGCGCTTTTCATGGGCATTGCACGAGCTGTCTACGGTAAATACAGCGACAGGCTCCCTCTGAACAGGTTCATGCTTTTCAGCGCTGTGCTGTGCATTTTCTGCTATCTGCTTATTGCGCTTTCTCCAAGCTCCGTATTGGGACTTATCGGCTGCGGGGTGTGCGGCTTTTCGGTGGGGATATTCTGGCCCGGGACCTTCAGCGCCGCCGCAAAGGAATTTCCCCGCGGAGGAACGTCCATGTACGCTCTCATGGCGCTGGCAGGTGATATAGGCTGCTCTGCGGGGCCTACCGTGGCAGGACTTACGGCAAATGCTGCGGGCGGCGACCTGAAAGCTGGTATCGGAGCTGCGATCGTTTTTCCTGCGGTGATTCTTGCCGGGATAATTATGCTCGGTAACAAGAAGGCTCAAAGCTGACAAGGTGACAATTCTGCCTGCGCATTAAATTTTAATATTCTATTGACAAAATCAATATTTTTTCGTATAATCAGTAATATAGCAAAAAAGACACGTATCAACGCAGGAGGAACATTGATAAATGATATATGACGGAAAACACTTGCAGACTCTGAAATATCGGGTGGGTCCGCTTATTTATATGCCCGGGCTGCGAAAGGATATCGCGGAAAAAATCGCGGGATTTCATGCAGACGGAGCAATGTCGGCTGCCATATGCCTTGAGGATACTATTAAGGACAGCATGGTCACAGAGGCGGAAAATAACACGGCTAATCAGCTGCACAGGCTCGCCGAGATGATCGGAAACGGTATAGCCGATGCCGATAAGCTGCCGCTTATTTTTATCAGAGTAAGAACTCCTGCGCAGATAGAAAAAATGATATCGCTGCTGGGCGCGGACGTAAAATATCTGTGCGGATTTATCCTGTCCAAGATCGACGATGAGACCTTCTGCGGCTACAGAAAAACTATCAGAAAAATATCGGAGCAATGCGAAAAAAAGCTTTATTACATGCCGATAATCGAGAATCCCTCTCTGCTTGAACTCAGGAACCGTTACGACAGGCTTTCCCGCCTGAAGGACGAACTGGACGATATCGGTGAGCATATACTCAACGTCCGTGTGGGCGGCAATGATTTCTGCAGGGCTCTTTCTCTGCGCAGCAGCATCACCCAGACTATTTATGATTTTTTGCCTGTGGCTGATCTGCTTTCCGATATATCGGTGACCTTTTCCTCCGATTACGTGGTCTCCGCTCCCGTGTGGAACTACTTCGGCAGCCCCTCGGAAACGCTTTGGAAACAGGGCATGCACCGTGAAATGGAGTCGGACAAGGCTATGGGATTTTTCGGAAAAACCGTCATTCATCCCGTACAGATAAACGAAGTCGTCGAAAATATGAAGGTCTCCCGCGAGGACTTCGATGACGCAAGACTTATCCTCGACACTGCGGATAACGAGATGCAGGTCATAAAAGGCACGGCGGGAAACCGCATGTACGAACATAAGGTCCACAGCGGCTGGGCACGGAAAATTTTAGCCGCCGCTGATATCTACGGGATAAAAGAATGCTGTGAGGAATGTGTAAAATGACAGAGACAGAAAATCTTTCGGGATATGAGCTTAACGAACTGACAGGGCTTGCTGTCCGCGAAAAAAATACCAAGCGAAAAAATCTGATAGTCAATAATTTTCAGGCGAAGCATGTTCCTGCTGTTCCGTCACAAACGCTTCGGCTGTTTGACAGGCTGGCAAATCAGATAAGGCTCTGCCCATCGGACGGCAAAGTCATGGTCATAGGCTTTGCTGAAACTGCTACCGCCATTGCCGCGGCAATTTCCGCTCATATCGGGGACTGTGTTTTCATGCACACATCACGGGAGAATATCCCGTCCGAATACTGCGTTGCCGATTTCAGCGAGGAACACAGCCACGCTTCGGAGCAGTATCTCTTCTCCGAAAGCGGAGCAGATATTTTCCGCGGAGTTAGTCACATCATCTTCGCAGAGGACGAGCTGACCACGGGAAAAACAATACTCAATCTCATAAACGTTCTTCGCCCCAAGACCGACCCGGACTGCAGATTTTCCGCCGCTTCGATAATCAACGGAATGAGCGGGCAGAATCTGAATGAGTTTGCCAAAAGAGGCATTGACGTATACAGGCTTGTTCAGCTTGAAAATTCTATCGAGGATATGAACAAGGAGCTGAACATCTCCCCTCTGCCCGACCACGGCGAAAATAAAGTGTGCAAAAGCGTTCGGGAAAGCATTATACAGGGAAAAATCGACCCACGTCTCGGGTGCAGCGATGCGGAATATGAAAGCGCTGTACAGACTCTTATAAAAAGCTTTTTCAATAAATTCTCCGAAGAGCTCTCGGACAGCATGAGCATCGACGTTATCGGCACCGAGGAATGTATGTACCCTGCGATAAAGCTTGCAGAAGCTCTTGAAAAAAAGGGACACGATGTCCGCTCCCACTCAACCACGAGAAGTCCTATCGTTCCGTCGGCTTCGGCAGATTATCCGCTTTATGAACGGTATAAGCTCCACAGCTTTTACAACGGCAAGAGAACTACCTATCTTTACAATTTATATCCCTGCGATATGACAATACTTGTGACCGATCCCGAAAATATCGGTCCGAAAGCACGCAGCGATATTTTCACCATAGTCAAATCGGAAAAGCTGATAATATTAAACTGGAGAAAATAAAATGAACCTTGTCAAAACAAGCTACAGACCCGAAGATGTCACTATCCTGCTGAAGGATATCACAGGCTGTATCGAACCAATGTCAACAGAGCAGCGCGAAAAAAAGATACAGTCGGGCACCCATTACTGCGAGATGCTTCCAATAGAATATCAGCCCTCGGCGGAATATATTCGGCTGTACGAATACGCACTGAAAAGCTTTTCACGTGAGACTGCCGACGGCGTGCGCATCGCTGCGGAAAGGATATATGCCGACAAAAAATCGCCTGTGCTTATTTCCCTTGCGAGAGCGGGGCTTCCTGCGGGGATAATGATAAAGCATTATCTCGAAAAAAAGTATGATATCGAAGTTCCTCATTTTGCGGTGTCGATCATACGGGGAAAGGGCATCGACAGGAATGCCATGAAATATATCCTTGACCGCTTTGACGCCGACAGACTGCAGTTCGTGGACGGCTGGACGGGAAAGGGAGCGATACAAAATCAGCTGAATGCTGCAATGAAGGACTATGACGGCATAGACCCCCGCGTTGCAGTTATCGCCGACCCTGCGGGGATAACTCCCCTGTGCGGCTCCCATGATGATTTTCTCATTGCAAGCTCCTGCCTCAATTCGGTGGTTTCGGGACTTATCAGCAGGACCGTACTGCGGGACGACCTTATCGGTCCCGAGGATTTTCACGGCGCGGTATACTACGGAGAATTTGCCAAAGGCGACCGCTCCTATGAATTTATAGATACCGTGGAATCGGAGATGACCTATGAGGATATCCTGCCCAAAACAGAGGAAAACATCTCATTTACAGGCTATGACGAGGCTCGCGATATCATGGAAAGGCTCGGCATATCGGACATCAATTTCATCAAGCCCGGCATCGGAGAAACTACCCGTGTTCTTTTGCGGCGGGTTCCGTATAAGGTGCTTATCGCCGAGGACTGCCCCGAAAAATATGTGGCTCATATCATAGAGCTTGCCCGTGAAAAAAATGTGCCCGTGGAAAAATATCCGCTGAAAAGATACCGCTGCTGCGGAATTATCCGAAATATGCCCTCCGACGCGTAATATGGTGATGCTATGCTGTTTTTATCCGATCTTGACAACACCCTGATTTTTTCCTATAAAAAATTATCGGAAAGCGACCTGTGCGTTGAAAAAAAGGACGGGAAAAATCTGTCCTATATGACGTACCGCTCGGCGGAGCTTTTCTCAGAAGCAATCCGCCGCGTGACCTTTATCCCGGTGACCACAAGGTCAGCTGAACAGTACGGACGGATATCATTCCCCGAGGGATATGTCCCGAAGTACGCCGTCATCGACAACGGAGCAAATCTTCTGATAAACGGCAAGCCCGACGAACAGTGGCGCAGCGAGATAATTCCTGCCATAAATGAAAGCCTGCCCGAGATAAGAGAATGTGAGAAATTCCTTCAAAAATGCAGCGAGGTCTATTTTGATATACGATTTGTAGACGATTCCTTTCTGTTCACAAAGTGCCATGAGTCCGAGCGTGTCATGCATGAGCTGCTTTCCGCAGTAAGCCCCGCAAAAACAAGGCTTTTCACCAACGGCGACAAGCTCTATGCCATACCCGACGGCATCAGCAAGAAAAGCGCTCTCGAGCGGCTGAAAAAGCGGCTGAACGATGAGCCTGTCATTGCGGCGGGCGACAGCCTTTTCGATGAGGACATGCTCTCGGCGGCAGATATTGCCATAGTAAAATTCGGCGAGCTCAGCGGAACAAGAATAAATCCACATCAACTCTCCGAGGAAACGGAAAGCGACCCCGATTTTGTGCTTTCCTGTCTTTATGACCTTCTCAACAGATAAAAAAAAGGACTGATAATTTCAGCCCTTGTTTTTTATACAAAATTGCTTATAAAAGGAGCGATATCCTGATATCCTACCGCAAGATTGAGATTCTGTCCGCCGCGGACTCCTGCGGTGCTTATGCCGATGACCTCGCCGTACATGTTAAGCACTGCGCCGCCCGAGCTTCCCGGTGAGATGGGAGCGGTGAACTGTATCATTTCAACGTCGTTTACCGTTCTGAAGCCTGCGATTATACCGTCGGAAACTGAATTGAACAGTCCCATCGGACTTCCTATGGCGACTACTCTCTGTCCGCGGCTCAGCGGAGCGCTCCCGCTGTACATGGGCAGCGGCTTGATATGCTTATCAATGCGTATCACCGCCAGATCAAGCAGCGGATGATATTTTATCACGTTATACGCAGGATAGCTGTTATTATCGTTTTCTACTCTGACCGAATAGGATACTCCGCCGTTTGCCACATGACAGTTTGTCAGGATATATCCTCTGTCGTTGATGACGATGCCCGAGCCCGAGCTCACAGCCATTCCAAAACGGTTATGTACTTCAATGAGGACCACCGATTCCGCCAGTGCGGCAAGCTCTTCATAGCTGAGTTCTCTTTTGGCGGAAGTCTGCGGGGGTGTCTGACCGGACGGTCTGTTCGTCGTCTGAGCTGTGGGAGCAGACCTTTGCTTCGGAGGTCTTGTAAGATCTACGGTGTACCTGTTTCCCGATGAGCTTCCCGCGGCAGTATTTGCCGCTGTGGGACTTGCAGAAACTCTGCTCCTTTGAGGACGAGCCTGCCTTGCAGGTCGTGTAAGATCCACCTTTGTTCTGTGTTCGGGAGCATTTCCGACCGAAGCTGCGCTGAACTCGGGGATAGCGATACTCTTCGGGGCTCCTATCACAAAAGCCGACGATCTGCTTAACAGCTCACTGCCGATTTTTATATCTCCGTCGGGCAGAAGGATACAAACATCAATTCCCATCAGCGCCGCAAGATAACAGAAAGCATACTCATTGCAGCCTATCCTCCCCGAACAGATCAGCTTGCGGATCTTTCCGCTGTTCTGCAGAAAATCGGTCAGATACATATCCGCCCAGTATATAAGAACTGCCCCGAGATTTTTTTCCATTGTCGGGCTGAAATTTTCCCGCGAATTTCTGACCTCTCCGCAGACCTTACGGCAGGCTGCTCGGAAATCACAATTGATCTGCCTGTCGGATATCCCCTTCAAGCACTGCTCTCCCATATCCGCGGCGATATCTCCGTATACTCCGATATAATACTCCGCGGTACTGCTGTCTCTCAGAGGAGAAAAGTCTGTTATCCTGCGATAGACATAGCTGACGTCCGACGAAAGCCTTGCGTCAATAGCCGCTATTTTGCTGCATAACGAATCCGTGCAGCCTGTTCCGCGGACAAAAAACGCCTGTCGTTCTTTTTCGGAAGCACTGCCGTGTATATTTATAAATGAATCCAGATCGGATATACCGAATCTGTTTAAGCAAATATTCATCCTATCTACCCCACAATTTTCGAAATGGTGAAAATACTGTACCTATCGTCTTATTATAAAACTTTCCGCGGTCAAAGTCAAATATACGGATCTCTGCCTCAGACAGATCATCTAA
>JBJFHQ010000262.1:0-2118 GCA_051893755.1 Oscillospiraceae bacterium | reverse complement strand
TGGCAGTGAGCCGCATGCTGAAAAGAAATGCTCTCGTACATAAGCTCCACTCGGTGGAAACTCTGGGCTGCACCTCGGTGATATGCACCGACAAAACAGGCACCGTCACCGAAAATAAAATGACCGTCACCGAGGTTTTCTGCGGCGGAGAGCGCTTTTCCGTTTCGGGCACGGGAAACCGCCGCGAAGGGAAGATATTCCCCAAAAAGTCCGAATCGGGCGAGATAATCCCCTACCGCAAAAGCAAGGATAAGCCCTCCGAACTTGCGGATATCACCTATGACAGCTGCGGCGAGGATCTCACACTGCTCTTTAACGGCATGATACTCTGCGAAAATGCGGATATCTACATTGAGAAGCTCCCCGGAAAATATTCCTCGGAGTGGCAGACCTCCGGCGACCCCACCGAAACCGCGCTGCTTATCGCCGCCGCAAAATCGGGAGCGGATATCGAAAAGCTCCGTTCCGAAAACCTCCGCACCGACGAGGTCCCCTTTGAAAGCGAGACCCGCTGCATGAGCGTAATATGCAGAAACGGCTCCAACCGCACAGTCTACTCAAAGGGTGCCTGCGACGTTATCCTCAGCCGATGCAGGTTCGTCAACATCAAGGGCAACATCATGAGCCTGACCCACGAGCTGAAACAGGAGATATCCGACGAGTGTGGCAGAATGTCCGCCGCGGGACTGCGAGTGCTGGCGTTTTCCTACAAAAAAGGGGTTGGCTCGGATAAGGAACAGATGATATTCCTCGGGCTCTGCGGCATGACCGACCCTCCCCGTCCCGAAGCAAAGCGGGCTGTACGGCTGTGCAGAAACGCTCATATCAAGACCGTTATGATAACAGGCGACCACAAGGAGACCGCTGCGGCTGTTGCCCGTGAAGCGGGTATCCTCCGCGGGGGCATGGTCCTCGGCGGAGACGAGCTTGCTCAGATGAGCGACGAAAAGCTGGACGATATCATCGACAAGGTATCTGTCTTCGCAAGGGTGACCCCCGCCGACAAACTGCGCATAGTACAGGCGTTCAAGCGCAGAGGTGAGATAGTTACAATGACAGGCGACGGCGTGAACGATGCTCCTGCTGTAAAGGAAGCGGATATCGGCGTAGCTATGGGCATTACGGGAACAGATGTCACAAGACAGGCAGCGGATATGGTGCTGCTGGACGACAACTTCGCAACACTTGTAAGCGCAGTGGAGCAGGGGCGCGGCATCTATGCCAATATCCGAAAATTTGTCAGATATCTGCTTTCCTGCAATATCGGCGAGGTGCTGACCATGTTCCTCGGAATAGTCATGGGCATGCCCATGGTGCTCCTTCCCGCGCAGATACTGCTGGTAAACCTTGTAACGGACGGACTTCCCGCAGTAGCCCTTGGCGTGGAGCCTGCTGACCCCGACTGCATGAAGGCTCCGCCCCGAAAGAAAAACGAGAGCTTTTTCTCGGGCGGACTTATGACAAAGATAATCTTCCGCGGCATCTTCATCGGACTGTGTACTCTTGGCAGCTTCACCGCAGCTCTTAACGGCGGCGCAGGGATACAGACTGCAAGAACATCGGCTTTGCTGACCCTTGTCATGTCACAGCTGCTGCATGTTTTCGAGTGCAAATCCGAAAAGAAGAACATCTTCACAGTACCCTATTTCAACAATCCGAAGCTTATCGGAGCAGTGCTTTTATCGGCAGCTGTGATATTCGCTTCCATTTATTTTCAGCCATTACAGATAATCTTCTCAACAGCTGCGCTGAACAGCACTCAGCTTCTGTGGGCGCTGGGCTTTGCGGCTGCGGCTCCGCTGCTGCAGGCGGTGGTCTCTCGGTTTGAGAAATAGTCTGTAAAAGCAACACCGCACAAAGCTGACATGCGTGCTTTGTGCGGTGTTGTCTTAGTTTTCCGCCGCAGTAACTGCGGCCTTCATCTTCGTGGTCTGACGCTGTGCCATTACCAGCTTGTAATATACGCCCCCGCGCTTCATAAGCTCATTATGGGTGCCAAACTCCGCAAGCCGTCCCTTGTCCAGCACAAGCAGTCTGTCTGCGCTGCTGAGTGTGGACAGACGATGGGCTATGGCAATGGTAGTACGTCCCTTGATAAGTCTGCCAAGGGCTTCCTGT
>JBJFHQ010000261.1:0-2118 GCA_051893755.1 Oscillospiraceae bacterium | reverse complement strand
ACATTGCGGTCATCGTTGGGGTCCTTGGGCAGCAGGAGTATCTTTAATTCCTCGGCGCATTTTTCCGCAGCAGCGGAGTTTTCCTCAAACTCTGACTGTGCAAGCTCCTTCATATCCTTATCAATGCCGCTTTCCTCCAGCATTTCCCTCGCCTCGTCCCGGGACTGCACGTACTTCACGTACTCGCGGTACTTCTCCACAACGGGGGTAAGGCTCTTATACTCCTTCATCAGCGCGGCGTACTGCTTATTATCGGAGATAACGGCGGGGTCGGTGAGGCGCTCGCTTATCTCCTCGTAATGCTGTTCGGTCGATCTTAATTTATCAAACATAATTTAGCTCCTTATCCAATTTTTTATGATCGAAGTACGGGGCTAACCATTTTCTTCCTTATGAGTAACGGTCTTGATATTCTTTTCGATCTTGCTTCGGGGCACCATGAACTCGTGGCCGCAGCCCGAGCATCTGAGACGGAAATCCATTCCCGAACGAAGGACGATCATCTCACGGCTCCCGCAGGGATGTTGTTTTTTCATAAGAAGCAGATCGCCTACACGCACATCCACAAAGCATTCTCCTTTCACACAGGTATACATATTATATTATAACACACTTACATACAAAAAGGCAATTACTTTTTGAAAAAATTCATATATTTATCAGACTGCATATCAAAAAAGCTCCCGCAGCAAATTCTGCGGAAGCTTTTTAAAGACTGTAAATTATTTTCTGTCCTTGAACATGGAGATAAGATCGTCGTCCATGTTGCTCATGCCGGAGCTGTTTCCGTATGTAAATAACGGGTCGCTCTTTGTGCTGCTCTGTACACTGCTTCTGGACTGTGTTCCGAAGCCTGTGCGGGAGTTGTTCATGGAGTTTACTCCTCTTGCGGAGGCAAATTCCTGCATAGCATCGTTCATCATCTTGTTGTCCACGTTGACAACGTCGGGCTCTTCAAAGCCTGCAGCGATGACTGTTACGCTGATAGCGTCGTCCAGGGACTCGTCGGGAGAGGAACCGAAGATGATATCAACATCGGGAGCGGCAGCCTCTTCGATCCTTTCAGCCAGGTCGTTGACATCTTCAAGATATACATCGGGAGAGAATGTAACATTAAGCAGCAGTCTCTTCGCACCGGAGAGAGAGGTCTCGAGCAGAGGGCTGGAAACAACGCTGCTGAATGCCTCGTTGACCTTGTCCTTTCCTGTGCCGACGCCCACTGCCATGTGTGCAAGACCTGCGTCCTTAAGGGTGGTCTCAACATCGGCGAAGTCAACGTTCATGTAGCTTTCAACGGTAACTATCTCGGCGATAGCCTTGACACCTGTTTTGAGGATATCGTCGGACATAGCGAAGGATTCCATCATAGTAAGCTTTCTGTCGGAAACGGTGAGCAGCTTTGCGTTAGGGATAACGACCAGTGCATCAACATGCTGTCTGAGCTCTTCGATGCCCATTTCAGCCTTTTCCATCTTCTTTTTGCCCTCAAATCCGAAGGGCTTGGTGACAACGCCTACAGTAAGTATACCCAGATCATGAGCTATCTGAGCCACAACGGGAGCAGCACCCGTACCTGTTCCGCCGCCCATACCTGCAGCGATAAATACCATATTTGAGCCGTTTATAGCAGCAGCTATCTCGTCCTTATTTTCCTGAGCGCTCTTCTCGCCGATCTCAGGCTTAGCGCCTGCGCCTCTTCCGCCTGTAAGCTTCTGACCTATCTGCACCTTATTTGCAGCCTTAGACGAATTAAGCGCCATAGCATCGGTATTGACAGCTATATACTCAACACCCTTGATACCCTCTTCGATCATGCGGTTAAGAGCGTTTCCGCCGCCGCCGCCAACGCCTATGACCTTTATAACAACATCGGGAGCCAGACTTAACGTAGATGTATCCTTTTCTTCCATATCAACCTGCAGCATTGCAACTTCCTCCTATTTATATATATCTCTGTTTTTCAGATTTGAAATATAATTTCAACATGTATTCATATTAATATTACCACATATTCTCCGATATTTCAAGTCAATTTTAAAACTTTTTAAAATTTCCTCTTATTAACGAAAACGGGCTTGAAAATTTATAGCTTTTTCACTATTTTGTAGATTTCATCAT
>JBJFHQ010000260.1:0-2119 GCA_051893755.1 Oscillospiraceae bacterium | reverse complement strand
CGGAACACGATATCGCAGTTATATACCTCGTCCAGATAATCCTCACCCAGCGAAAATTTGCAGCCGGCAGCCGCAAGCTCGCCGTACACATCGCCAAGCTGATCGGGTGTCTTTTTATCGCAGAGAGTCACGTCCAGCCCCTTTTTCAGGAAAAGCTTTATCAGGTCGCAGTGGCTGACACCCACGCCGATAAAGGCGATCCTCTTGTTTTTTATATCATTATAAAACCGTTCTGCCTTAGTCATGGCAGTACCTCCGTTCATATATCTGTTTAAGCTGAGTAATTTTAACATTATCCCATACATATAATATTATATAACATTTTCCCCAAAATAGCAACCCCGTAAAACGTAAAACAACAATACTTTATTGTTAAATTTTTGTACAAAAATACAAGAACAGCCCCTCGGACAGCATTTGCAGACTATCATCACAGCGGGGCTGTCCGGAAAAGGCGGTAAATATGAACAAAACCATAAGCTCCGACAGATATGATGCCGTGACCCGCGACACCGTCCTTTTGACGATACTGTCGCTTATACTGCAGGCGCTGGGGATATTCTTCAACATGCGGCTTTCCGAGACGGCGGGCACTGCCGCAGTAGGGGTCATGTCACTGATATTTTCCTTTTTCAGCTGCATAATGATACTTGCCAACGGCAATATCTTCGTAAGTACAAGCCGTTTCATCTCGGAGGAGACCGAGGGCTGCGGAGATATCCGCCGTGTCATGAGATACAGCCTGACCTTTTCAGCTCTGCTTTCGGGGACCTTCGGGGCGATATCCTATCTGCTGTCGGACGTCATTGCAGTGGACATACTGAAATATCCTGACCTCGGAAAAGCTGTGCGGATACTGTCCTTTTCGCTTATCCCTGCGGCGGCGGGGTCCTGTATCAAGGGCTATTTCCACGGACTGCGGCGGATAAAGGTCCCCATGTGGGGAGACTGCGCCGAGTTCATCTTCAAATGGCTGTGCATGGGAACGATGCTGATGCTGTTTCCGAAGATGAATTTCTATGTGATAACCGCCTCTGCGGTCTGCGCAGGTGAGGTATTCAGCTTTTTCCTATACCTGTTCAGATTCGTTTCGAGCATAAAAAATGACTGCCTCCGAGCAGCGGGAAAGCCCGTCATGGCAAGCGGGAAAATGTATCTGAAAATGAATCTCCCCATCGTGCTGAGCGGCTATGTGCAGATGATAATGTCCGCCGCCAATGAAGCGATAGTCCCTGCGGCGCTGCTCCGATACAGCTCCTCCTCGGACACGGCGCTGTCCCAGTACGGCATGTTTGAAGCGATGATAATTCCCGCAGTATTCTTCCCGTCGGCAGCAATGGCGAGCATGTCCAACATCATGATACCCGAAGCCGCCGCGGCAATGAAATCGGGCGGGAGCCGTCCCCGCGAGCTGGTGCATAACAGCTTTAAGAAGGCGTTTTCCTATTCGTTTTTTATAGCGGGACTGTTTCTCATCTTCGGTGAAAGAGTGGGGCATATCATCTGTCCCTCCGACGGACTGGTGGGGCAGTCGCTGAAAATACTTGCCCCCGTGATACCGTTTATCTATCTTGAAATAATCCTCGAGGGCATGCTGAAGGGCATGGGCAGGCAGAATTTCTGCACGGTCAACTCCCTTGCGGAGTATATCATACGCATAAGCTGCGTGATAATATTCGTGGGGATATACGGCTTTTACGGGGTGATAATCTCCTACTATGCCAGCAACTGTGTCAGCAATATAGTGCGGATAATCGTGGTCTGCAGGACTGCACATGCGCCCTTCAGGCTGTGGGACTACATATTCCGACCGCTGATGATATCGGCGATATGCTGCGGCTGCGGCGTGATAATGGGGAGAATGCTCCCCGAAACGGAAAGCCTTGCGGCAGCAGCGCTGCAGATAGTCACCGCAGCGTTTGTGTACTTTATGATAATGTCCGACCGCAGAACAGCAAAGATGCTCCGCACCGAAGCATGACCGCAAAAGCAAACGGACTGCCGCGGAAAACCGTGACAGTCCGTTAATGTTTTTACGTAAACCGAATTACTTGAGTTCGATTGTAGCGCCTGCAGCTTCGAGCTTAGCCTTGAGCTCTTCAGCCTCAGCCTTGGGAGC
>JBJFHQ010000259.1:7877-9912 GCA_051893755.1 Oscillospiraceae bacterium | reverse complement strand
GTATGTTCTCTGCAGCATTTGCGGCGGTAAAGTCGCTGTTTATCAAGTAATTGTCATATATAAGTAAAGCCGAAGCAAGAAGCGGGAATGATATCCTGCCTCTTGCTTCTTGAGTTATTGCCTATTCGGCAGAAAGGACTTTTATGTCGGAAACTATTCATGAGATCGCGGAGGAGACTGTCACAAGGGCGTTTCTGATATCCGCCGATACAGGAGAGTTCGACGCGGAGCGCTCCATGGACGAGCTTGAAGAGCTTGCCGAGACCGCAGGCGTTGAGGTGGTGGGCAGATGCATACAGAAGCGTCCCGCTTATGACAGCGCCACCTGCATTGGCTCGGGAAGGCTCGCAGAGCTTGCCGAGGAGGCGCAGAGCATGGAGATAGATATTCTTATCTTCGACTGCGAGCTCACCGCAAATCAGACTAAAAACATCGAAAATATCACCGATATCCGCGTGATAGACCGCACTACCCTTATCCTCGATATTTTCGCGCAGAGGGCTGTGTCCGCAGAGGGACGCCTGCAGGTGGAGCTTGCACAGCAGAAATATCGCCTTGCACATCTGGCGGGAAAGGGCGTGGCTCTGTCCAGACTGGGCGGCGGTATCGGCACAAGAGGTCCAGGAGAATCAAAGCTGGAAACGGACCGCCGTCATATCCGCCGCAGGATAGAAGCCCTTAACGACGAGCTTGCCGACCTTGAACGGAGAAGAGGTCTCCGCCGCAGCCGCCGCAAAAAGGATAACGTCCTCACAGCGGCGATAGTGGGGTATACCAACGTGGGAAAATCTACGCTGCTGAATGCCCTGACCGATGCAGGCGTTCTTGCCGAGAACAAGCTTTTTGCAACGCTGGATATCACCTCCCGCTCAATTGAGCTGCCCGACGGCAGAAGCGTACTGCTGACCGATACCGTCGGACTTATCCGCAGGCTTCCCCATAATCTGGTGGAGGCGTTCAAAAGCACTCTCGAGGAGGCGGCAAACTCGGATATCATCATCAACGTGACCGATATCAGCGCCGACGACGCCCGCGAACAGGCGGAGGTCACCGAGGAGCTGCTGAAGGAGCTTGGCTGCGACGGTATCCCTCGTATCAACGTGCTTAACAAGATAGACAAGCTCCCCGACCCTGACAATGTTCCCGAGGATAATAATACCGTGAAGATATCCGCTAAGAATAAAACAGGCTTTGACCGTCTGCTGAGATGCATTGCGGATAATCTTCCCGCACAGAGCGTAAGAGGCAGATTCGTGATACCCTACGACAAGAGCGGACTTCTGAATCAGATACGCATTGACGGGAAAATTTTCAGCGAGGAATATACCGAAAAAGGCACTCTTATCGATGCGCTGGTGGATAATAAGATATATTATCTGACCGAGGAATATCGGGTGTGACGGGATAAATTAATCTTTCTGAAAAATAATATTAATAAATATGCTTAAATTAGCTATTGCAAATCATTGTAAAAGATGCTATAATTAAGTTATTGTACCCAAATAGTGAAGAATCGAGAAAAACGGAGGTCATCTGAATGAATATCCATTATTTATCTATGCTTACAGCCACCGCTTCAACGACCGCAGCTGCTAACGGCACCGGTACCGAAGCAGACGCAATGGGAAGTATCCTTTATATGGTGTTCTCCCTTGGGATCCTTGTGCTGGTTTTCTATTTCTGCATAATCAGACCCCAGAAGAAGAAGGAAAAGGAACAGAAGGCAATGAAGGATTCGCTGCAGATAGGCGATGAAGTGACTACGATAGGCGGTATAACGGGCATTGTTGTACGTATCAACAGAAATCCCCAGAACAGCCATGAGGACACTATCGTCATTGAAACAGGCGGCGACAGAAATAAGGTAAGAGTGAAGATGTGGGCTATCTCGGAGAACGCAACACAGCATGATGCGGTCGAAGAGGGCGTAAAGAAATAAGTGAATAGTGAATAGTGAAGAGTGAAGAGTGAATAGTGAAGAGTACGCAGTACTTAGTGCTTAGTAATGAGGGCTCGAGGCTGAGAATAACCGAAG
>JBJFHQ010000259.1:0-7777 GCA_051893755.1 Oscillospiraceae bacterium | reverse complement strand
AGCCCCGCAAGTCATATTCTCCGAAAAAATGGCATATAATTAGTGAACAGACGATAAACCACTGTTCAGCGTGTCAAGGAGGAATGGCTATGGGAAGGCATATGAGCGATAATCGAAGATCGGTCATCATTTCTGCGGCTGCGGCTCTGGGAGCGGTCCTTTTGTTCATTTTGCTGTTTTCCGGAATACAGCTTATTATGGACGTTTCCGATACCGCAGTGAAAGCTATGTCAGGGATAGCTCTCTGCGCAGGCTGCTTTGCGGGAGCCTTCGCGGCGGCTAATATCCGGCGGAAACACGGCATCGCTGTGGGTATCGTCTTTGGGATAGCTGCTTTTGCGGCAGTGTTCGCTCTCGGAATGATATTCGTAAAAAGCTTTTCCGCAGACGGGATCTTTGCCAAAACTGTACTGATTTTCTGCTCTGCGGCGGCGGGTGGTATAATCGGTGTAAATACTAAGCCGCTTTTTCGTTAAAATGACTATTGTATTTTATGATACATTATGTTATAATATAAGAAATTATTAAAAATGGAGGGAATTTTCCGATGAAGCACATCAGAACAATCAACAAGGCTAACCTCAGACAGACCGCTGAAAAGGGCGGCTGCGGCAAGTGTCAGGCTTCCTGTCAGTCTGCCTGCAAAACTTCCTGCACTGTTGCTAATCAGAAGTGCGAAAAGTAACTGCATAACCTTTGCAGCCGAGGGGATTAAAGCTTGTTTGCTTTTCCCCTTATTTTTTACCCGAAAGGAGAGAGTCTGCTCGGCAGACAGTTTGCAAAATGATTCACAAGTATAAATTAAACGGTTATAATATCGTCCTCGATGTCCACAGCGGCGGCGTTCATCTGGTGGACGAGCTTACATATGATATGCTGGATAACGTATGTCCTCCCTTTGACGAAAAATGTCCCGAAAGCGTTATCGAAAAGCTTTCCCGCTTCTACGACCGCGAGGAGATAATCTCCTGCTATGAAGAGGTCGTGGAGCTTTATAAGGAACAGACTCTCTTTACCGAGGACGATTATGAACAGTTCGCAAAAATGTCCGTGGCAGCGCCTGTCAAGGCTATGTGCCTGCTTATCTCCATGGACTGCAATCTCCGCTGCGAGTACTGCTTCGCTTCGACCGGAGATTACGGCCTCGGCAGAAAGGTCATGGACTTCGATACCGGCAGAAGAGCTCTCGATTTCCTTCTCGAAAACTCCGCAAACAGGGAGAATCTTGAGGTGGATTTCTTTGGCGGCGAGCCTCTTATGAACTTTGATACAGTCAAGCGTCTCGTGGAGTACGGCCGCTCCAAGGAAAAGGAGTACAATAAGCACTTCCGCTTTACTATCACAACTAACGGTCTGCTCCTTGACGACGAAAAGATAGATTTTATCAATAAGGAGATGTCCAACGTTGTCCTCTCCGTGGACGGCAGAAAGGAAGTCAATGACCGTATGCGGAAAACTCCAAACGGCAAGGGCTCCTATGACCTGTTCATGGACAAGTACAAGCGCCTCGTTGAAAAGCGCGGCCATGAGAATTACTATGTCCGCGGCACCTTCACAAAGTACAATCCCGACTTTACAAACGATGTGCTCAGCCTCTATGAGCAGGGCTTCGACCAGATATCCGTGGAGCCTGTGGTCAGCGACCCGAGCGAAAAGTACGCTATCACACAGAAGGAGCTTCCTGCGATATTCTCCGAGTACGAGCGCCTTGCACAGGTCATGCTGATCAATAAAAAAGAGGGCAGACATTTTAATTTCTTCCATTTCATGCTTGACCTCGATCAGGGCCCCTGCGCGATAAAGCGCCTCAGAGGCTGCGGCAGCGGCAACGAGTATGTGGCTATAACTCCCGACGGCGATATCTATCCCTGTCATCAGTTCGTGGGCTGTGACGAGTATAAAATGGGCAACATCATCGAGGGTACCTTCAATTACGACATCAAGAAGGAATTCGCGGCAGCTCATATCTACACCAAGAACGACTGTAAGAACTGCTGGGCAAAATTCTACTGCAGCGGCGGCTGCAATGCCAATAACTACATCTATAACGGAGATATCCACTCCGCTCACAAGCTTTCCTGCGAGCTGGAAAAGAAGCGCCTTGAATGTGCTATCATGATAAAGGCTGCCGAGGCGGCTGAGGCTATGGAGGAAGACTGAGCCGAAAGCACTTGATTACAGTTTCTGTTTGTGCAATATCTATAGCGAATTTGCGCAATTTGTACAAAATTATTGAATAATTATATAAAACTATTGCTTTTTTGGACACACTGTGCTATAATATGTAGTATATTAATTGTATTTATCCGCTTTTCGGTCTGTCGGAAAACGGTGTGATTGGGAGGCTTTTATATGTTACCTGAAAAGCTTAGGGCAAGGAAGGGCAGAAATATTGAAGGGATAATCACTATCGGAATGGCAGTGATACTTCTTGTTGCAATGCTCATCGTGCTGCTGCTTTCCGAATTTATCCACAGCATTGCCGTGACGATCATTGCACTGATCGCTGCACTGGGCGTATCGGTATTTCTTATCAACCGCGTGGTCCATGCTATGCTTCAGTCGCTGGGCGATTTCGGGATACGTCTGCTTGACCTTTCCGAAAAAGGCGATCTTACCTCCGAGGTCAAGAAGGATACCTACGGCACCGAGATCACCGCTCTCGCAAATGTGCTTGAGGAGTCCGTTAACGATATAAAGGAGATCACCTTTGAGATCGGAAACGGTCTGAAAAATATTGCGGCAGGCAATCTTTCCTATGAGCTTAAGGGCGAATGGAAGGGCGATTTTGCGTACATAAAGTCCACCTATGACGAGGTCACAAAGGACTTCCGTGATATATTCTCGGAGATAGCTTCCGCTTCCGGTCAGGTAAACAGCGGCTCTCAGCAGGTCGCAGTGGGCGCACAGACTCTCTCCGACGGCGCTACTCAGCAGGCTTCCTCTATTCAGGAGCTTTCTGCACAGATAAACGACATCTCCACAAAGGTCAAGAACAACTCCGACGCAGCAAAGAATACCTCCGCTATCGTGGACAAGACCAAGGATCAGATCACTCTCTGCTACAAGGAAATGTCCAACATGCTGGAGGCTATCGATGGCATAAACAAGTCCTCCGAGGAAATTTCCAAGATAATCAAGGTCATCGACGATATCGCCTTTCAGACCAATATCCTCGCTCTTAATGCGGCTGTTGAGGCTGCAAGGGCAGGCAGCGCAGGCAAGGGCTTTGCTGTTGTTGCCGATGAGGTTCGCAATCTTGCGGCTAAGAGCACCGAGGCTGCAAGCCAGACAACTGCTCTTATCGAAAGCTCCGTTGCAAGCGTTGAAAGAGGCTCCAAGATCGCAAAGCGCACCGCAGAGGTGCTTGACGGCATCGTTAAGTCCGCAGGGGAGATCTCTACCGAGATCGAAAGCATTTCGGCGGCTTCGGTGGTACAGTCCGATGCTATTATCCAGATAACAAGCGGCGTGGACAATATCTCCGCAGTGGTACAGAGCAATACCGCAACTGCAGAGGAATCCGCAGCTGCCAGCGAGGAGCTTTCCGGACAGTCTGCTATGCTTAATGAAATGATCGGACGGTTCAAGTTCGATTCCACAGCTTCCGAGACTTCCTACTCCGAGCCCGAGTATTCTCCCGTACCCGAGTATACTCCCGAGCCCGTACCGGAATACCATGCGGAGGAATATCACCCCGCGGAGCCTGCTCCCCAGCCCCTTATCTATGACAGTGCAGAGGACGAGCCCTTCAAGCCCATAGATTTCAAGGCGGTAAGCGTTCCCAAGAAGATAGTTCTCGACGACGATGAGGACTTTGAAAACGTGGACAGCAAGTATTAATAATTGATTCGAACATTTTGAAGCAAGAGGTTGAAGCAGGATTATAATGCTTCGTCCTCTTGCTTTTTGGATTTGGTGAAAAAATGGTAAAAAAGTGGTCTGTTTTTAGAGCTTTTGTTTTTGCGGCGGTTGCTGCACTTATTGTAAATATGTGCGGATTTCGGGCTTTCTCCGAGGAAAACACTGGGATAACCGCCGCAGATATCGCAGGCTACTCTGCCGAGAGAACGCTTGCCTTTCCCTCGCAGCTGCGGGGCTTTTATGCTGTTCCGTCGGTGGATCTCCTCTGCGGCAAGCCCGACGGCACAGGCTATACCGAGGAAGAGGTCTATGCCGATATCAACTCCATGCTGGACAGGGCGGCAGCTCTTTCAATGAATACCCTGATACTGGGCATGTCCTACGAGGACACCCTGTTCTACGACGGCGAGCTCAACAGCACAGTAAACCGCACTGCTGTTGATTATGCGGCGGAAACGGCGCTGTCACGTGGGTTTTATCTCTATCTTGTATTTGATATAAACGCTGCCATGGCAAATATGGATGCGGATATGACGCTGAACGAAAAGATAGACAGACTTGCTGTGGTGGTGCGGAATGTCACGCTCAGATATTCTCCCGACGGCATTATCTTCGATGGCTATTACGGCAAAAAAACTCACGAAAGCTTCTCCGATTATATGAAATACGGCGCAGGGATAGGCTATGAACAGTGGATATACGAGAGCAATGCCTACATATTCAAGACTGCCGCAAATGCTGTGAAGCGCACAAGCAATACTGCCGCTGTGGGCATCGCCGCAGACGGAGTATGGGCGAACGGCTCCGAAATGACGGGCGGCTCCGATACCCATGCGGAATTTCAGACGCTTTTCGACGGACTTGCAGACGATCTTGCATACGTGAAAAACGGCTGGACGGATTTTATACTGCTGCGGACCGAAGAGGGCATTTCCTCCGAAAGGGTGCCCTTTGAAAATATCACCTCATGGTGGAACGAGGCCGCTAAGGAAGCGGGGATAAGGCTTTTCGTCCTCCATGAAAATGAAAACGTGTGCTCGGGCAGTGACGGCTGGGATTATCCCGATGAGCTGGTAAAGCAGGTCATCTCCACCGAGGAGCTTTCCAACTGCCGCGGAAGCGTGTTTTCCTCGCTGTCTGCGCTGGAGGAGAACAGGGAACAGTCCACCGAGGTGCTGATGAAGCATTACAACGGCAGTCTCAACGCCGAGGGACTGAACATCGACCTTGAAATGACCCTCCCCGAACAGACCGATTTCCGCACCGACGAGTCATCGGTAATATTTGCGGGCTCCTTTGACCCGAATTTCGAGGTCTATTTTCAGGGCGAGCCTATCGAGCTGAACGAGGCGGGACGCTTCTACTTCAATATGGAGCTGCAGGTGGGCGAGAACGAATTTATCTTTGAAAACAAGGGGCGGACCGTGACCTATAACATCACCCGAACAGTTCGCGTGCTGAAAAACGCTCAGCCCAGGGGCGATGATATCTATGCCGAGGGAGGAACGGTGCTGTCTGTCACCGCCGAGGCTTACCGCGGAACAAGTGTTATCGCGTATATCAATGATGAAATAATTGAGCTTTCACCTGCGGAGGGTCTCTCCGAGGACGCCGACCCGAACTCCAACTACACCCTGTACCGTGGAATGTATACCCTCCCCGAGGGCAGCGAGAATTTGACCGATCTGGGTGACCTTAAGGTCTATGCGGCATATCCTATGGGCGGGAAGAAGATACTTGAGTGCATAACGGGCAGCCGTATCTATATCGTGCCCGAGGAAAAGCATGAAAGCGGCAGTGTTTCTGATCTGCCAAATGTTCCCATAACTCCCGATAACGGCGACGGCGGCGTTACTGGCGGAGAGGCGAATGTGGCGCAGCTGGTGGAGATCGTCTCCGACAATACCATGACATGGAGCGGCAGGAATACCCTCACCGAGCCTGTGCCCGACTGCACAAGGCTCCCCGCAGGCACCAAGGATAAGCTTTCCCGTACCGTGACCTACGGCAGCACCTCCTACTATATTACCGAGTCGGGCAGGAGAATACGCACATCGGACGCATCTCTTGCTGACGGTACTATTTCGGAAAATATCACGCTTTCTCTTGCAGGGGCGGATATATCCGAGGGCGATACCGTGCTTGTTATCAATACGGACGATACTGTCCCATTTGAGATAAGCTTCGGCGGATTCTCCTACTCCGACGGAAATAACGGCTATTTCTACGCCGCAGATTTCAGTGCCGACAAGGTCTATATTGACTTCGACTATGCTGCGGATTTCTCCGAAAGCGATGTGATGCTCCCTGACGGCGGACTGTTTGGTGGCTATGAATGGACAAACGCTGCCGACGGCAGAGTGCGGCTGGCGCTGACTCTTGCTTCAAAGGGCAGATATTTCGGCGTGAGGTCCCACTATGACGGAGATTCTCTCATTATGAGCTTCAACGGCGTGGCATCCTCGCTTGAAGGCATGACCATAGTCATCGACCCGGGACACGGTTACGTGGGCGGAGGAAAATTTGACCCCGGAGCTGTGGGACATATCCGGGAACAGAGCGCAAATCTGGCGATCTCCGTCAAGCTGGAGGAAAAGCTGAAAGCAGCAGGAGCAAATGTGATACGCCTGCAGACAGAGTCGCAGGACTATGTGACTGCACAGCGGGCAGACTTCGCCCGAAAATATTCTCCCGATATATATCTGGCGGTCCACTGCAACAGCGGCAGCAGCACTGCCACAGGCGGCGAGGCTTACTATTTCACACCCTATTCCCAGCCCCTTGCAGACGAGATATCCGCCCAGCTTGGAGCTGTGCTGTCGGAGGTCCACGGCGACGGCGGCAGCTATGACCGCGGCGAAAAGTACAACTATTTCTATGTGACCCAGCAGCAGGAGTTCCCTTCTGTGCTGATAGAGTGCGGCTTTGTCAGCAATTATACGGAGGCAATGGCGCTGGCGGACGAGGGCTATCAGGAAAAATTCGCACAGGCGATATATAACGGCATACTGCGGTACATTTCGGAATAGCTCAAAAACAAACGGATAATGTGCGTTTGCACATTATCCGTTTTTTGTTCATATATTGCCCTTTATTTTTTCGATGATGTTTTTCTCCAGCCGCGACACCTGCGCCTGTGAAATGCCGATCTCCTCGGCGACCTCTATCTGGGTCTTTCCGCAATAGAACCGCTTGTAGAGGATATCCTTTTCGCGGCCCTTTAAGCCGCTTATGGCTTCCTTGATGGAAAGCTCGTCCAGCCATGCCTCGTCGCTGCTGCTGTCGCCCAGCTGGTCGAGGACGTACAGCGTATCTCCCGAATCGGAATAGACGGGGTCGTACAGCGACACAGGGTCGGTGACGCTTTCCAGTGCCAGGACCACCTCGCTCTTTTTTATGTCCATTGCCTTTGCTATCTCGTCCACGGTAGGCTCCCGGTCGTATTCGGCGGTGAGCTGTTCCTTGGTCTGCATGGCGCGGTATGCGAGGTCACGGGTGCTGCGGCTTACACGAATGGGCGAGAAATCGCGGAGATACCGCCGCAGCTCACCCGATATCATCGGCACCGCATAGGTGGAAAATTTCACGTTCAGGTCGGTATTGAAATTGTCGATAGCCTTCATAAGTCCGATACAGCCCACCTGAAACAGATCGTCGGGATTTTCACCCCGTCCCATGTATTTCTGGATAACGCTCAGCACCAGCCGCAGATTGCCGCTGATAAGCTTATCCCGTGCCGACTTGTCGCCCTGCTTGTACTTTTCAAGGAGCTCCATTTTTTCGCTTTCCTTCAGGATCGGCAGTCTGGAGGTATCCACGCCGCATATCTCAACCTTATTGTAATACATCTTAATATTCTCCGTTTATCCGTAATGGAACTTTGCATATTAAGATTATTGGCATTTTACGGCTG
>JBJFHQ010000258.1:0-9935 GCA_051893755.1 Oscillospiraceae bacterium | reverse complement strand
AAGTACTTCTTGCCGACTTCCATAACAACGTCGGAGTACATCTGGATAAATCTTCTGTAGCAGTCCCAAGCCCATCTGGGGTTATTGGACTTTTCAGCGATGACTTCAACGACCTCCTCGTTAAGACCGAGGTTAAGGATAGTATCCATCATACCGGGCATGGAAGCTCTTGCGCCGGAACGAACGGAAACGAGGAGAGGATTCTCCTTATCGCCGAACTTCTTGCCTGTGATGCCTTCCATCTTCACGATGTATTCGTTGATTTCTGCCATGATCTCGTCATTGATCTGGCGGCCGTCCTCGTAGTACTTTGTGCAGGCTTCGGTTGTGATAGTGAAGCCCTGAGGAACAGGGAGACCGATGTTGGTCATTTCGGCAAGGTTAGCGCCCTTACCGCCCAGCAGCTCTCTCATGTTTGCATTGCCCTCGGAGAAGAGATAACAATATTTGTGTGCCATTGGTGATTTACCTCCAATAAATTTTCTTTTCCCGAAAACGGTAATATAAAAATAGAAAAAAATTTCCATATAAATATATTATCACTTTCGGCTATATATATATTATAACAGAAAACTTCTGCATTTTCTACTGTACATATACAGAAAATTATTATGCACATTTTTGTTGATAATAACCAAAAAATCGAAAACTTTTATATTGTAACAAAATAAGCATTGAAATCAGGTTAAATTTATGTAATAATATAAGTGTATACTTGTATCCGATACAGGAAGAAATGGGGAAGAAAAATGGGGATAAAGAAGATCATCAGAACAGCTGCGGCATGTGTGCTGACGGCTGTTATGGCATGCACTTTTGCGGTAAGTGTTTCGGCGGCTTCATCGGGCAGCACATACTACTCAAAGGCTGCAGATAAGGGAACAAGATCCACCAATATTGCCACCAACGGATATACCGGCTATTCAGACGACTGGAAGTGGGAGGATTCCAACTGGTCATCGACTGTAAGATCCAATCTGTTTGAATATAACGGCTATCTGTACCGCCTTGAATACACGGGGAAAAAGCTTCTGCTGGAGAAATACAGCTCCGACTTCAAATATGTGGGAAAAGCTGATATCAAAATGGAGCTTCCTATTTTCGGCGGATTTTTTGCGGGCAAGGATCATAATTACATCGTTTTCGGTCAGAAAAACGTGAACGACAGCAATAAAACAGAGGTCGTCCGCGTGGTAAAGTATACCAAGGTCATGAAAAAGCTTTCAAGCAAGAGCTTTTACGGCTGCAACACCTGCATACCCTTTGAGGCAGGCTCTCTGCGCATGGCGGAGGAAAACGGAGTGCTTTATATCCACACCTGCCATGAGATGTATAAGACCTCCGACGGACTTCATCATCAGTCGAATATGGATCTCTTCCTCAAAGAGTCCGATATGAGCACTCTTTACAGCAGATACGATATTTCTTACATAGCGACCGGCTATATGAGCCATTCCTTTAACCAGTTCATCAAGGTGAGAAACGGCAATATCTACACCGTGGACCACGGAGATGCTCACCAAAGAGCCATAACCGCCTGCCTGCGTTCTTCCTATAAGAGCAGCTATGTTAACTATGAGAATATCTTCAATATCAAGGGCAGCATGGGCGATAACTACACAGGCGTGTGCGTGGGCGGCATGGAGCTGTCCGATAAGAAGATACTTGTTTCGGCGGCATCTGTTCCTCAGGACAGCACCTTCGGAAAAAATACCCAGAAGAACGTCATGCTGATATCCTGTCCCTATGTGCAGGGCTGCGGGGATACCAAGACCACTTACTTGACTTCCTATAAAAAGGGCGCGGGCGTGGATATATCCGAGCCTAAGCTCACCAAAATAAACGATGACAGCTTTATGCTGATGTGGACCGAGACCAAGGGCAAATCCACGAAGCTCTATGTCACCATGATAGACGGGAACGGCGACAAGAAGGGCAAGACCTATGCCTTTGCAGACGCCTATCTTTCCGACTGCCAGCCTATCGTTTATAACGGTCAGGTGGTCTGGTATGTGACCAAGAACAGCAAGCCCACATTCTATTTCTTTAATACCAACGGCGATTTTGCTGCGCAGAAGGCGGCATATAATAAGAAAAAATAATAAATTATACATAATAAGATATGGGGCGGTCAGATGAACGAGGAGTATACCTATAACTTGAAGGATAGCTATATCCATGCCTATATGGGCGATGAGGGACGAAAACAGATACAAAAGTGGAAAAAATGCGAGAAAAATCACAATATGAATTTCAGCTTTCCCGCGTTCTTCTTTTCGTTCTTCTGGTATTTCTATAAAAGGGCTTATAAGGCGGGCTTTGTGTTCCTTGCGCTGATAATCGTTCTCCCGAATATCGCGGGAGCGGCGGCAGGGCTGATAACGGCTCCCGACAGCTTCAGCGCGATATCGGAGTATAAAAATGCGGAGGCTCCCAAATATACCATAGATGAGCTTTACAAGCTTGAAATGTCGGGCAGCTTCGACGGCACCGAAGAGGAATTTGGTTCCTATTACCGTCAGGCGGAGCAGTACGAGGAGCTTTCTTATAAAGCTGCAGTAGCTGCGGCTGAATTTGATACCGCATATAAGCTTGCTTATTATGTCATTGATCTGATACTGAACCTTATTGCCGCATTGTTTTTCGACTATTTTCTGTTTAGGAAGATAAGATATGCCATTTTCTACGAGATGGCGGGAATGAAAAGCGATGAGGAAAGCGCAGTAATTGAATGCTTATCAAGGGCAAGGGAATCCGACAAAACAAAGGAAAAAGGTCTGCGGACGCTTCTTATCACTGCATATGTGGTATATGTCGGTGTTCAGCTGATCTTCATGTGGTAATGACGATTTATACAAAACTTAATATATAGGAGATAATATACTATGAGTAATGAAAACTGTGCCGTAATACTGGCGGGCGGTCAGGGGAAACGGATGAAATCCACTCTTCCCAAGCCGATGTTCGAGGTCCTCGGAGAGCCTATGCTGGAATGGGTCATCAAGGCATGCGAGGGAGCGGATATGTCTCGTCTGTGCGTAGTTACGGGCTTTAATCACGAGGTCATCGAGGAATATCTGGACGGAAGATACGAGACTGTATTTCAGCCCGAAAGAATGGGAACGGGTCATGCCGTTATCATGGCAAGGGAATTTCTTCGCAGACATATGGGCGGGAATGTGCTTATCCTCAACGGAGATGCGCCCTTTATCGACTCCGAGACCATAAAGAAGAGCCTTGAGCTCCACGAGCGGGAAAACAACGCTGTTACCGTCATAACCGCCGAGGTAGACGATCCTAAGGGCTATGGCCGCATTATCCGCGGCGAGGACGGCATAAGAGGCATCGTCGAGGAAAACGACGCCTCCGTCGAGCAGAAAAAAATTCGCGAGATAAATTCGGGAGCTTACTGGTTCAATATCGAAAAGCTCATCGACGCGCTGGGACAGCTCAAGCCCGCAAATTCCCAGCGGGAGTATTATCTCACCGATACGATATTTATTCTTATCAGCATGGGATTTCGTGCAGACGCATATATTTCGGAAAATTCCGACTCCGTTTTAGGGGCAAATGACCGAAAAGGTCTGCTGATGTTGAATAACTGCGCAAGATATGCTATAATAAATAAGCTGCTTGATGAGGGAGTGGAGTTCGTCTGCACCGACGGCGTTTCTATTGGCAGAGACGTGAAGGTCGGCAGAGGCACCAAGATACTTCAGGGCTGCATCATCAGCGGAAATACCGAGATCGGCGAAAACTGCGTTATCGGTCCCAACTGCATTATTGATAACTGCACTATCGGCGAGAATGTCACCCTTAATTCGGTTCAGGCTCATGACAGCAGTGTGAAAAACGGCGCACATATCGGACCCTTTGTTCAGCTGCGCCCGGGCTGCGTTGTGGGTGAGGGCGTGAAGATAGGCGATTTCGTTGAGATCAAAAATTCCAACATCGGCGATAATACGGCGATATCTCATCTTACATACGTCGGAGATTCCGATGTGGGCAGCGGAGTTAACATCGGCTGCGGAGTTGCTACCTGCAACTACGACGGCGAAAAGAAATTCCGCACACAGATCGGCGATAACGCCTTTATCGGCTGCAACACCAATCTTGTGGCACCCGTTAAGATAGGCAGCGCCGCCTACACCGGAGCGGGTACGACCGTTACCGAGGACGTTCCCGACGGAGCCCTCGTTCTTGGCAGACCCGACGAAAAGATCGTCGATGGCTTCGGCACAAAGCGCCTTGCATCAAGGATAGAAAAGGCGAAAAAATCAGGCAAATAATACGGTTCTCTGAACAGTATTGCTATAAATCTATTTACAAGGAGATATAAAAAATGAACGTACACGGCAAGGATATTAAGATCTTCTCCGCAAATTCAAACCCCGAGGTCGCAAAGCAGATCGCGGAATCGCTGGGACTTCCTCTGGGACAGTCCGAGGTCGTAAGATTTTCCGACGGTGAGATCAGCGTTTCCATTCAGGAAAGCGTAAGAGGCTCGGACGTTTTCGTCGTTCAGTCCACAAGCACTCCCGTGAATGATAATCTCATGGAGCTGCTCATAATGATCGACGCATTCAAGAGAGCCTCCGCAGGACGCATCACCGCAGTTATCCCCTACATGGGCTATGCAAGACAGGACAGAAAGGCTAAGGCAAGAGATCCCATTTCCGCAAAGCTCTGCGCAGATATCATCACCACAGCAGGTGCAGACAGAGTGCTCACAATGGATCTTCACTGTCCTCAGATACAGGGATTTTTCAATATCCCAGTAGATCATCTGCTGGGCGTGCCCATACTTGCTCCCTACTTTATCGAAAAGTTCAAGGACTGCAAGGACGACTGCATGATAGTTTCCCCCGATTTAGGCTCGGTAACACGTGCAAGAAATTTTGCACAGAAGTTCGGCGCTCCCTTTGCCATTGTTGACAAGAGACGTCAGAGAGCCAATGTATGTGAAGTAATGAACATCATCGGCGATGTCAAGGATAAGAAGGTCATCCTCGTTGACGACATGATCGACACAGCAGGCACACTCTGCAACGCTGCAAAGGCTATCATCGAGATAGGCGGTGCAAGCGAGGTTTACGCTTGTGCAACACACGGTGTACTTTCGGGTCCTGCCATTGAGAGGATACAGAACAGTGTTATCAAGGAGCTTGTTATTCTTGATACTATCGCACTTCCCGAGGAGAAGCGCATCGACAAGATAAAGACCCTCCCCGTAGCTCCCGTATTTGCGCAGGCTATACAGAGAATTTACATGGACGCGTCAATATCTCCGCTGTTCAATAAGTAATAAAAAGAAAACAGAGTCTATAGCACCCCATAATGCGCGGGAATCGACAAAAGTCGGGACCCGCCGCATATGGGGCTATAGTTGTTTAAAAGTGAATAGTGAATAGTATGGAGTACATAGTAATGACGGAGTTCTGCTCCGCTGAAAGCGAATAGCCAATCGTATGTAATCTGTAAAGTGGAATAAAAAATCTGCTTTTGACATAGAGCGATATTGAAAGCCAATAGCTGACCATATGTAAAATAAAAAAAGAGGAAAAATATGAGCATATTTGACATATTCGATAAGATAAAAACCGAGGATAATTCAGCCGTGAGCGGCAAGGTGGAGTATATCATCGCAGGACTTGGAAATCCCGGGTCACAGTACGAGAATACCCGCCATAATGCGGGGTTTATGACTGTTGATACTCTCGCCGAAAAGCACGGCTTTACTATAAAAAAACTGAAATTCAAGTCATTGACCGGAGAAGTTATGCTGGGCGGAAAGCACTGCCTTGTCATGAAGCCCTCCACCTTTATGAACAACAGCGGCGAGGCTGTCACCGAAGCAATGAATTTCTACAAGCTCCCTCCCGAAAATGTGATAATCTGCTACGACGATATAAGCCTTGAGCCCTCTAAGCTGCGTATCCGCCGCAAGGGCTCCGACGGCGGTCATAATGGCATGAAGTCAATTATCTATCTTTCGGGCTCCGACGCTTTTCCCAGAATAAAGATAGGCGTGGGCGCAAAGCCTAATAAGGACTATGACCTTGCGGCATGGGTGCTGTCAAGCTTCACCAAGGAGGAGATACCTCTTATGCACGAAGCCACAGACAAGGCATGCGAGGCGCTGGAGCTTATGGTCTCGGGAAATACCGACAAGGCTATGAACAAATTCAATTCTTGACAAGGAAAATATTATGAACTTATTTTTTAAGGCGATAGAAAAGGTCCCCCGGTTTAAGGATATCGCAGACTCGCTGAGACGAGGGGAATATCCCGTTTCTGTTTCGGGGATATCGGCTATCCATAAGGCGCAGCTTGCTATGAGCCTGTACGATGATAATGACAGAGAGCCTGTGCTTATAATAGCCGAGGACGAGGCCGCCGCACGCCGTTTCGCCGACGATATAAACGGAATGTGTGTCGCAGAGCATGCCTGTGTTTATCCCGCTAAGGATTTTACCCTTGCCGAAACGGATTCGGTATCGAGAGAATACGAGCATATGCGGCTGGGGGTGCTTTCTAAAATACTGAACAAGGAATGCCGCTATGTCTGCGCATCTGCGGAGGCGGTCATGCAGGCAACTATCTCTCCCGAGGTGCTGTCGGAGAACACCGTTATCTTAGAGCAGGGCGGCGAGGTCGATACACGAGAGCTGTCGGAAAAGCTCATCGCCGCAGGCTATACCCGCTGCGATGCAGTCGAGGGACAGTCCCAGTTTTCAATAAGGGGAGCTATTGCGGATATTTTCCCCGTGCAGTCGAAATATCCAGTCCGACTGGAGCTGTGGGGCGATGAGATAGACTCGCTGTCCTATTTCGACATCGAGACCCAGCGCCGCACCGAGCCTGTGGATATTATAGAGATACCTCCCGCGCTGGAAACTCTCTTCAAGTCGAATGATGATTTCATCGAAAAAATATCGGCACTTTCCTCAAAGGTAAGGGGAAAAAAGACGGAGCTTGTCAGACAGAATCTGGCAAAGGATATCGACCGCATCAACGGCGGACTTCCTGTGGGCGCTCTTGATAAGTATATAGCTCTTGCCTATGAAAAGCCTGCCCATATTTTCGACTATGTTAAGGGAAATATCGTCATAAGCGAATACCACAACATCATCGACAAGGCAAAGGGAGTTTTCGCTCAGTATACCGAGGACGTGAAGATACTTCTGGAAGAGGGTATGCTCTGCCGCGGACTGGACGGATATATGATGGATATTTCCGAAACTATGTCAAGAGCGGCGGAAAATCCCACTGTTTATGCGGATACCTTTTTAAGAAGCTCCGATGTGAAGTTCAAAAAGCTCACAACTATAAATGCCTATCAGACAGCTCCATGGGGCGGTGAAATGCGCCAGCTGGACGAGGACCTGAAGTCGCTTACCGAAAAGAAATACTCGGTCATCGTCATGGCAGGCTCGGAGAAAACTCTGCCGATAATCGCCGAGGACCTCCGTGAATACGGCATCAGCTGCGGCATTGCGGACGAAAACTCGGAGCTTACTCCCGGCTTTGTACTGCTTATGACAGGCAGCGTTTCCTCGGGCTATGACTATCCCGACAGCAAAACAGCGCTTATCACCCAGTCCAAGGCGATGAGCGCAAAGCGCCGTCTTGCCAAAAAGGATAAGGGCAAGGAGATACGCTCTCTTTCGGAAATTTCCGACGGCGATCTTGTGGTGCATGCTCTATACGGAATAGGCAGGTTCACCGGCATCAGCAAGATCGAAACGGACGGAGTTACCAAGGATTATATCACCATAAAGTACGCAGGTACAGACGTTCTGTATGTTCCCGTAACACAGCTCGACCTTGTTTCACGATATATCGGTCCCCGCGATGATACGGGAGTGAAGCTTAACAAGCTGTCCTCCACCGAGTGGCAGAGGACTCGTGCAAAGGTCAAAAAAGCCGTGCACGATATGGCAGACGAGCTCACCGCTTTATATGCAAAGCGCAGCCAGACTCCGGGACACGCATTTCCCGAGGACGACGATATGCAGGCGGATTTTGAGAGCCGCTTCCCATACGCCGAGACCGACGATCAGCTCAGATGTATCGACGAGATCAAGGAGGATATGGAAAAGCCTGTCCCCATGGACAGACTGCTCTGCGGAGATGTGGGCTTCGGCAAAACAGAAGTAGCCTTCCGTGCAGCGTTCAAGTGCATGGAGGAGGGCAAGCAGTGTGCGATACTTGTTCCGACCACAGTTCTTGCATGGCAGCATTTCCAAACGGCTCTGAAGCGTTTCGAGCATTTTCCCTTTAAGATAGAGCTGCTCTCCCGATTCAGGACGAAAAAGCAGCAGGCAGATATCATCAAGGACCTTGAAATCGGAAAAATTGATATGATAATCGGCACTCATCGACTTGTGCAGAAGGACGTGAAGTTCAAGGACTTGGGGCTTGCCATTATCGACGAGGAGCAGCGCTTCGGAGTTGCTCACAAGGAAAAATTCAAGGAGACCTTTACGGGCATAGACGTGCTCACTCTTTCGGCGACGCCTATCCCCCGTACCCTTAACATGGCGATGAGCGGTATACGTGATATGTCTGTCATTGAAGAGCCGCCTGTGGACCGATATCCAGTGCAGACCTTCGTTATCGAGCACAACGAGGGCGTTATCCACCAAGCGATAACAAAAGAACTGCGTCGCGGCGGGCAGGTGTACTATATCCATAACCGCATCGACACGATCGAGCAGTGTGCGGGAAAGCTGGGGCTTATGATACCCGAAGCGAGGATAGCTGTGGCACACGGTCAGATATCCGAGGATAAGCTTTCCGAGATATGGCGGCAGGTAGTGGATCACGAGATCGATATATTAGTATGCACCACACTTATAGAAACGGGCGTAGACGTTCCCAATGTGAACACGCTCATCATCGAGGACGCGGACAGACTGGGGCTTTCTCAGCTGTATCAGCTCCGCGGGCGTGTGGGACGGTCGAATCGCCGTGCTTTTGCGTATTTTACCTTCCGTCCGGGAAAGGTGCTGACGGAAATATCCGCAAAGCGGCTTGACGCTATCCGCGAGTTCACGCAGTTTGGCAGTGGTTTCCGAGTAGCGATGCGTGACCTTGAGATACGGGGAGCGGGCTCTGTGCTGGGAGGACGTCAGCATGGGCATATGGAGGCTGTCGGATATGACATGTATCTGCAGCTTTTGTCCGAAGCGCTTGCGGAGATGAAGGGCGAAGCTCCGCCCCACACTCCCGAGGAATGTCTGGTAGACCTGCAGATAGAAGCCCATATCCCCGACGATTATATAACCAGTCTTTCGGGGCGGCTTGAAGCGTATCACAAGATAGCGCAGGTCCGCACCAAGGAAGAGAGCATGGACCTTATCGACGAGTTCGTCGACCGATACGGCGACCCGCCGAAGGCTATCGAGGGACTTATCACGGTAGCGCTTGTGCGGAACATGGCGAGCGAGATAGGTATTACCGAGATATCCCAGAGAAGCGGCATGATGATATTCGTCATAAAAAATGCGGAGCTGGAGCAGATACAGGCGCTTGTGGCGGTATATAAGTCGAGAGTAAATGTAAACGGTTCGGCGGATAAGCCATATATCGGCATAAAGCTGAACAAGAACGAGAAAAAGGTCGATCTGATGCAGAATGCGGTGAATATCCTGTACGAGCATAGGGCGGGGTAGCCCCGCTCCGCCGAAAACGAATCGTGCATAGTCGATAACTCAT
The DNA here is from genome assembly GCA_051893755.1 of Oscillospiraceae bacterium. Taxonomy (GTDB): domain Bacteria; phylum Bacillota; class Clostridia; order Oscillospirales; family Ruminococcaceae; genus RGIG4694. The sequence goes on along the minus strand of JBJFHQ010000258.1, from coordinate 215 downwards.
AGAGTAAAAAAAGCAGATTGCTAATATAGAAATACCCCCGCAGCGGAAACCGAACCGCTGCGGGGGTGAATTTTTATGGGTCAGATGCAAAAATCATTGGCTCCCGTCTCTGCGGAGCGGTCCATGATATCCTGAAGAGTGATGCTGTCCAGATATTCTGTGACAGTCTTGTACAGACCCTCCCATATGTAAAGGGTCATACAGGACGCGGCACG
>JBJFHQ010000257.1:0-9958 GCA_051893755.1 Oscillospiraceae bacterium | reverse complement strand
AGATCAGCGATGTAAAGGTTATTCTTGACGGAAACACAAAGTACACCTTTGATGAAGCTTTCCTCAGCCCCGATGAGCCTGAGTATCTTCAGCCTATGATGATCAACATCTGGAACTCTGACCTCGGCGGACAGGACGGACTCTTCGGCTATACAATGCCTCAGGATTCCATCGAGATCCAGTTCACAGTTTCCGGTCTCGGCGCAGCTGAAGCTTCCGATGAAGCAGCAGAGGAAACCACAGAGGAAGCAGCAGAAGAGACAACAGCAGAGGAGACAACAGACGCTCCCGCTTCTGACGAGACCACAGCTCCCGCAGAGACAGGCAACGCTTCCGCAGCAGCTATTGCAGCAGTAATGGCAGCAGCAGGCGCAGCAGCTGTTCTCAGCAAGAAGAGAAACTAATTAATACAGACTTCTGAAATCACCTATAAATACTCCCGACGCAATATCTGCAGCTGCGCCGGGAGTTTTTACATGCTTATGTCAGTTTTTCGATGATGTTCAAATTACTGGTTAACTATTTGGTATCGCTGTTATGGCTTCCGACCTGTATTCTTTGTATATTCTGCGTTTTGGAGCAAGGAATTATGGCTTGCTTATTCTGCTTAACCGCATCTGGCTGCCGACAATATACATAGAATAAGGGTTTGGACTGTCAGGCGGGTTTTGTGTATGTTTTGTAAACGTTTTACCGACTTGCATGGGGAGAATGTACTTTTTGATAATACCAATGTTCAAATATTTATACTCAAACGTTTTCGGATTTTGCATAAAATCGTCTTTTTGAACAGATGACGGTGATAATCATGTGAAGAATTGACTATTTTCAAGATTTTTTGTACAGTAATGTTCAGAAAAATTGTGCAATATGCCATATATATGATGTTTAATTTGTTCAAAATATTAATTGACAGTTTGGACATTTTATATTAAAATAATAATAACACAGGCGGAAATATGGGACCTATTACTCAAGGTTTCCGCAGACACAGAAGATATTCTTTCTGTGTTATTTTATGATGAAAATGTAAATCGTTTTCATTGAATCAAAACGATGCTGAAGGAACCCCTGCACAGCCTTGAGCGTCAGGAAAGGAATGATGTGTAAAATGGCTGGCTTGAAAACTATGTCAGACGATTTCGGTTTGTCCCGTAAATCGGGAAGACCCGAAAGGGTCAAGTCAATGCCTGAAAAGGTCGCCGATAAGGTTTACTGGCTGCTTCGTCTTGCAGTTTTTGTAAACGTTGTCCTGCTGTTCTTTTCGAATTTTAACCCCGCCCGTATCACGGGAATGACCAACAAGAATGTATCGCTTTTTTCCTGCGGTATGTCCTATTCCTCAATAACGGGCAATTTCGGACGTGCTTTCAGACAGGGATGGGTCGAGGAATCTACCTTCAAGTCCCTTAACGTATGCTGCCTGTTGATTATTCTTGCAGTGGTCATCTGCATTGCAGGTGCCTGCATGTCCCTCGGAAACAACAAGATGAAGAAGACGGGACTTATAGTTTCCGTTTTCGGAGCTGCTGCTGAGCTTGGCTGCATGGGCTGGTTATATGCACTTTATAATCAGGTGTGCGATTCTGCCGACGCTTCGGGCAAATGGGACAAGATCCAGCCTTTGTACTCTTCTATGAACTATGTTTACATAGCTGTTGCGATTGTGATGATCGCCTGCGCGTTCGTGAACTTCTTCCTCGTACCCGCAGCCGAAAAGAATGAAAAGTACGGCATGGAGCCTAAATTCCAGCTTTTCCTTATGTTTCTCCCTATCATCGCTTTAGCGTTCGTTTTCAGCTATCTTCCTCTTTACGGCTGGAGATATGCTTTCTTCGACTACAAGGCAGGCGAGACCCTGAGTGCGGACAAGTTCGTTGGCTTCAAATGGTTCACACAGCTTTTCCAGAACGACGCTACCAAAAAGGATATCGTTACCGTTCTTAAGAACACTCTCGCAATGAGCGGACTTGGAATACTTACAAGCTGGATTCCTATGATATTCGCGATATTCCTCTCCGAGATCAAGAATACAAAATTCAGACGTATCGTTCAGACCTGTACTACCATCCCCAACTTCATCAGCTGGGTACTGGTTTACGCTATCGCACTTGCTATCTTCTCTACAGACGGCTTCATCAATACAATGCTGACAAGCATCACAGGCGAGGCTCATACCACAAACTATCTTATGAGCAACTCCCACATGTGGCTCAAGATGCTTGCATGGGGCCTCTGGAAGGGCGTGGGCTGGAGCGCTATCATCTACATCGCCGCTATCTCCGGTATCGACCAGGGTCTCTATGAGGCTGCAACCGTTGACGGCGCCGGCAGATTCGCTAAGATGTGGTACATCACCATTCCCGAGCTTATCCCCACATACTGCGTTCTTCTCCTTATGTCGATCGCAAACATCCTCTCAAACGGTATGGAGCAGTACCTCGTATTCTCCAATGCCGTGAACCGTGAGAGCATTCAGGTACTTGACCTGTACGTTTATAATCTGGGTATCAACAGCGGACTTATTCCTCTGTCCACGGTTATCGGTATGGTCAAGTCTGTAGTCAGCGTAATTCTTCTGTTTGCCGCAAACAGCGTTTCCAAGGCGATCCGCGGCGAAAGCATCGTATAAAGGAGGCAGGACGATGAGCAACGATAACATATCTCTGGTCAAAAAGCCGGAGGAAATACCAGAAAAAAGCAAAAATAAGATCAAGCTGACAGTCGGCGATATTATTTTCAACATCTGCAACTATCTGTTTTTCGGACTGTTTACCTTAAGCTGCATTTTCCCGTTCTATTACATATTCATCAATACTATCTCTTCCAATGAATATGTAAACAAGGGCGCAGTTACCCTTATCCCGAGAGGACTTACTCTTCAGAACTACGTATCAATGGGTAATGTAAACGACCTCTGGACCTCTATCGGGATCACCGTACTGAGAACTGTTCTCGGAACCGCACTTATGGTTTTTGCTTCGGCATTTGCGGGATATCTCGTAACGAAGCAGGAAATGTGGCACAGAAAGCTGTGGTACAGACTGCTGGTCATCACAATGTACTTCAATGCGGGACTTATCCCTTGGTACATGAACATGTCCATGCTGGGTCTTACCAACACCTTTGCTGCGTACATTATCCCCGGGATCGTTTCTCCATACAACATAATCCTCGTAAAGACCTACATCGAATCCATTCCCGGTGAGATCGAGGAGAGCGCCTTTATGGACGGCGCAAGCTACTGGACGATATTCCGCAAGATCATCTGGCCGCTGAGTAAGCCTATCCTCGCAACTATCGCGATCTTCGGCGCTGTAGGACACTGGAACTCCTTCCAGGATTCCCTTATCCTCAATGCCAACAATCCCTCACTTTACACTCTTCAGCACAGACTTTATATCTATCTGAATCAAAGCTCTAACCTTGCGGCTCTGGCAGGCTCAGGCTCAAGCAGCTCCGACTCGTCGATGCTGGCAAATGCGGCAAGCCAGAAGGTCATTCAGTACACCATCTCAATGGTAACAATTATTCCTATTCTCTGCGTATATCCTTTCATGCAGCGTTATTTTGAAAAGGGTCTTATGCTCGGAGCAGTTAAGGGATAAAAAATAATATATTAATGGAGGACAGTTATGAAATTAAAAAGAATTCTTGCAGGTATAACCTGCCTCGCAATGGTAGGTTCGCTCGCAGCCTGCGGAGAGAGAGCTCCCGCAGACTCTTCGGCTGCAACAACAAAGGCTGCTGACAACGGAAATGCAGCCGATGATGATGCTGCAGACAGTGTGGATACCGTTTCCGATGATGATTCGGGCGCTTCTACCGTTGCTGAGGTCGCTGACGAAAATCAGAGCGTATCCGAAAAGCTCGCTGACCTTTACGGCGACGAGACTATCCAGCTTACCGTTTACAGCCAGCTGGCAAACTACTCCGGCAAGCTCACAGGCTGGTTCGCTACAATACTTAAGAACGATTTCAACTGTGAAGTAACTATCATTCCCGATTCCGAGGGTATGTTCGATACTCGTATGGAGTCCGGCAATCTCGGTGATATCGTTATCTTCGGTTCAAACGGCGAGCAGTATCAGCGTGCAGCTAAGGGCGGTATGCTCTTTGACTGGAACGATGATGAGCTCCTCAACGAATGGGGTACATACTGCAGAGACAATATGCCATATGCTCTCCAGAACAACATCAGCTTCAACGCTTCTCTCGGCGTAGAGGACGGCGCACTGTTCGGCTTCGGCCACAACGTTGCTTCCAGCACAGAGGACCACGAGGCATTCTTCTACACAATGGATATCCGCTGGGATCTTTATAAGCAGCTGGGTTATCCTTCCATAACAAGCCTTGACGATCTCAATCAGGTATTCCTTGACATGAAGGAGATCTGCCCCACCGATGAAAATGGCAACGAGACCTATGCAATGTCTCTGTGGCCCGACTGGGACGGCAACATGGTAATGTATGTTAAGGCATTTGCTACCTGCTACTGGGGCTACGATGAAATGGGCTTCGGTCTTTACGATGTAGAGAACGGCACATATCACGACGCTCTCGAAGAGGACGGTCCTTATCTTAAGGCACTTAAGTTCTTCAATCAGCTCTATCAGGAAGGCCTTATCGACCCCAACTCCATGACTCAGACCTACGATCAGATGTCTGAAAAGATGCAGGCAGGCGGAGTATTCTTCTCCATCTTCGACTATGCAGGTTCTCAGCTTTACAACTCCGATACACACCTCTCCGAGGATAAGGGAATGTATCCTGTTGTTCCTACCGATGCAACTCCTCTCTGCTATGGTATGAACGTACTGGGCGGAAACAGAATCTGGTCTATCGGCGCTAACACCGAGTATCCTGAGCTCTGCATGGCCATCATCAACTACCTCTGCACTCCCGAGGGATATATGACCTACTGGTACGGTCCTAAGGATCTCTGCTGGTACTACGATGAAGAGGGCAACACCTGCTTCACAGAATTCGGTGAGACTGCTAACGCAGACAAGAAGAACACCATGATGCCCGAAGAGTGGGGCGGCGGAACATTCAATGACGGCTGCTTCCAGGCTAACAATAACACATGGTCCAAGGACGCTTCCAACCCCGATTCCAACGGTGAGACCTACAACTACGAGAACTGGAAGAGCAGACGCGGCGATTCTCAGTATGCTATCCTTTCCGACTGGAGAGACTTCACAGGCATGTACAATTCTCAGGAATACATGGACAGCGTAAACCACAAGGTTTCTCTCGCTACCTCCTATACCGAGTCTGATAAGTCTGATGAGCTTAAGATCGTTTGGGAGCAGGTAAAGACATGTATCGTAAACTACTCATGGCAGGCAATTTACGCTTCTTCCGATGAGGAATATGATAAGATCGTTGCCGAGATGAAGGCTAAGTGCGCAGAGTACGATCCTAACGGTGAGTGCCTCGCATGGTGCGAGAACGAGGCTTCTATCAGATGCTCTCTCGAGGACGAAGTTAGATAAAATAATTATCATTGCATGATAAAAGCAGGGAAGGGAATGCTCTTCTCTGCTTTTTTATATGGTGAAATGAATTTCTATATTTGCAATTATGCAAATAGATTCATATAATATTAACAATATTATGTACAAATAGTGTAAAATGCAAAACTATTCCAAAAGAAATGCAAAATTATTTGAAAAAATGTCATTTCTGACAATTGACAGAAACGGTCGGATATGGTATTATAATAACAGAAAGCAAAGAGGCTTGTATAGGATATACAGGTCTCTTTGCTTTATTTTATTGAAGTGAGATGATACCATGAACACACCTGTTGTAAATGCAAAGGAAATAAATAAGCTCCTTGCAAGATACGGCGTAAAATTCGGAATTTACAAGCACGGTGAATTTAAGGAACAGCTTTTCCCGTTCGATGCTATCCCGAGAGTTATTACCGCCGAGGATTTTAAACAGATGGAAAAGGGACTTATTCAGCGTGTGGACGCCCTTAATCTTTTTCTGAAGGATATTTATACCGATAAAAAGATAATTAAGGACAAGATCATTCCCGAGGAATTTGTTTTTATTTCCAAAGGATATCTGGCACAGTGCGAGGGAGTTGTTCCTTCAAAGGGGATATACAGCCACATTTCAGGAATCGACCTCGTTCAGGCTAAGGACGGTACGTGGTATATTCTTGAGGATAATCTTCGTATCCCGTCGGGAGCTTCATATCCTCTTATCGCAAGAGAGCTGTGCAGAATGGCAAGCCCCTGGGCGTTCCGCGATAATGATATCGTGGATAACCGCAATTATGCCAAGCTGCTGAAGGATACCATGGATTATGTGAACTGCGGAGGGATAAACGTTATCCTCACTCCCGGAAGATATAACGCAGCATATTTTGAACATTCATATCTTGCGGAGAAAACGGGGGCTATCCTTGTGGAGAACACCGACCTTTTCGTGGAGAACAATATCCTCTACATGAAGGACTTCCAGGGCGGCAAGACCCGAGTCGGCGCAGTTTACCGCAGAATTTCCGACGAATATCTTGACCCGCTCACCTTCCTGCCCGAATCCCTCATTGGCGTTCCTCATATCATGGACGCTTACCGCGTGGGAAATACGGCTATCATCAACGCTCCCGGAAATGGTGTGGCTGATGATAAGGGCATCTACTACTTTGTTCCTAAAATGATAAGATATTATCTCGGCGAGGAACCTATCCTGAAAAATGCTCCCACCTATCTGCCGTTCTATGAAGAGGACAGGAAGTATGTCCTCGACAATCTGCAGAAGCTGGTCATCAAGGACGTTTCCGAAGCGGGCGGCTATGGAGTGGTTTTCGGACGGGATATGTCCGCAGAGGAACTCGAAAACTGGCGGAAGCTTATCACGAAGGAGTCCCGCAGATTCATCGCTCAGGAGGTCATCGACTTCATCGATCTCGCGGTGGTGGACAACGACGAAACGGTCATGCGAAAAGCAGACCTGCGTGCGTTTGTTCTGTCGGGTGAAACAACAAGAGTCTGGGCAAGCGGTCTTACTCGTTTTTCGAGAAATCCCGATTCGTTTGTCGTAAACTCATCTCAAGGAGGAGGCTTTAAAGATACATGGGTACTGTCGCATTAAGCAAAAGCTCCAACCTTTTCTGGCTTGGACGCTACACTGAAAGAGTTTTTACAACTCTGAACACATTCTTTAAGTATTATGATGTGATGATCGATGTCGATCGTCATTCCTACAAGAAATATCTGGAGAACATTTGCGTTCCCGATATCTACAAGGATTGGGCGGATTTTCTGAACAGGTATATGTTCGATGCGTCCGTTCCCGATTCTATCGTGTCGAATCTTGACAGAGCGCTGGGCAACGGCATCGTGCTCAGAGAGGAGATCAAGACTCCGTCCCTGTCCTACCTGCAGATGGCAATGGACAAGCTGAAAAAATGCGAGGGGACTACAAAGCTCCGCTACGACCTGCTTCCCGTAAGAGATCAGCTTTACGCGTTCTGGGGAAGCATCGACAACAACATGACCGATTATGAAGCAAAGATCGTAATTTACATCGGCAAGGCTGTTGAGAGAGTTGACCTGTACATGAGACTTTCTTATCCCTATGAGGAGATCGAAAAGGCTTTCTCATACCTGACCCGCTTCCTGGACGATTTTATCGCCAACAATAATTCGGGGCACATTAACCTGACAGCCTACAGCGGACTGAAGGACGTTCTTTCAAGAGGCTCCGCATGGACTGAATGTCGTAATGAAGCTCTTTACTGCATGGAGCATCTGTTTGAGGTCGAACAGGTTGAAAAGGCTGTGGTTTGAGTATAAAACTGCTCTGAGATTCGGCGATGAAGTGACCTCGCACTGCTTTTCACTCAGATGTCTGCCTGTTTCCGATAACAGGCAGCTCATCTGTGAGCCGCAGTGCATTATTTCTCCCGACGGACGGGGAGTGTGGTTCAGCCGTGACAGCTTCGGGAATTCGGTGCTGTGCGGCAGGATATCCGAAGGCCATGACAGCTTTTCCTTTAATGTGAAGGGAACTGCTCAGGTCAAGCGGGATTACAGGATCCCCGGTGCGGCGGCGGCTGTTTTCGGATATGAATCGCCCATGACCCGTATCGGAGATAAGCTTAGTGATTTTTATGCCGAAATATCGCCCGAATTGCAGGGAGATGCCATTCGGCGGGCAATGACCATCTCAGACAGATTATACGGCTGCATGAGATATGAAAAGGGCGTGACAACAGTGAAAACCGACGCCGAATCAGCTTTTGAGCTGGGCGCGGGAGTTTGTCAGGACTATTCTCATATTTTTCTCGCTCTTTGCAGGCTTGACGGCATAAGATGCAGATATGTTTCGGGGCTTGCATATCAGAACGGAGAAACTCACGCATGGACGGAGATAAACGACGGAAATTCCTGGATAGGAATTGATCCTACCAACAACTGCATATGCGGTGAAAAATACATCAAGCTCTGCCACGGAAGAGATTATTCCGACTGTCCCATTGAACGGGGACTTTATATCGGCAGCAGCTTCTGCACTCAGGAGATATACTCCAAGGTCGAAGAAATTTGACATATTGAACTTATATTCAGGGATATGTTCAGGGAGCACGTAACAGCCATTGCGTGCACATAGTATAAGTTGAAAGGAATGATCGTATTGGTAAAGACTATTGCACAGGCGGGTCTTGCCGTGAATGAAAAGCTGGTCATACGGAGAAATCGTATAACCAACCCGAATATCAGCTCGTCGGGGAGCAAAAGGGCGTGTATCGTGACAGGTACACACGGCGACGAGCTTGAAGGACAGTTTGTCTGCGCAAAGCTGGCAGACTATTTGCATGAAAATTCTTCCGCGCTCAGCGGAATCGTGGATATATATCCTGCACTCAATCCTTTAGGAATAGATTCCATTACAAGAGGTATCCCCATGTTCGATCTGGATATGAACAGGATTTTTCCCGGCACCTCCGAGGGAACAATGGCGGAATGTATCGCAGCGGATATCATTTCCGATATCAAGGGCGCTGATATCTGCATCGACATTCATTCAAGCAACATCTATCTTAAGGAGATACCTCAGGTAAGAATAAATGAGATATCTGCCGATTATCTTGTGCCCTACGCAAAAATGCTGAATGTGGACTATATCTGGATACATTCCTCGGCGACGGTACTGGAGTCCACTCTTGCCTATAGCTTGAACGACATCGGCACGAAAACACTTGTAGTCGAAATGGGCGTTGGCATGCGCATCACCAAGGAATACTGCGATCAGCTTATCGTCGGTATACTGAATCTTTTGAAAAACATTGGCATCTGGAACGGTCCCGTCGGACCTGTCAGAGAACCTATCCTGTCCTTTGACCATGACGTGGAGTTTGTCAATTCCTCAGCTGCGGGGATTTTTGTGCCCTGCGTCGATCACTGGGTAGACATTGAAAAGGGCGCTCATATCGGCGATGTGCTTGACCCTGCAACGGGCAGGGTGGAGGAGTATGTCACCGCTCCCTGCGCAGGTAGGATATTCACCCTCAGAGAGTTCCCTGTAGTATACGGCGGCTCGCTGATAGCAAGGATTCTGGGAGGTGAGATCAATGCGTAAGTGTACCTTGTATTCGATAAAATCTCCATACAGAGAGGATATGGACGTTCTCGGCTATAAGTTCGGCAGCGGAGAAAAGTCAATGTGCATCGTTGGTGCGATGCGCGGAAATGAGATACAGCAGATGTACGTCTGCTCACAGATAATTAAGAAGCTGCGCCGTCTGGAAGCAGACGGAAAAATTGCTGCAGACCATGAGATAATGGTCGTTCCCTGCGTAAATTATTACAGCATGAACATCGGAAAGCGTTTCTGGACAATGGACAACACCGACATCAACAGAATGTTCCCCGGCTACAATCTGGGAGAGACTACCCAGCGCATTGCAGACGGACTTTTCGAGCAGATACAGGGC
>JBJFHQ010000256.1:0-2140 GCA_051893755.1 Oscillospiraceae bacterium | reverse complement strand
GGCAAAATTTGCCGAAAAGACGTGCGTATACGCCTATGTGGACAGGTTCTTAATATGCGTTATCTCGGCATGGTGCAGGTGGCGGGTGTGAACGAAGTCAAAGCGCTTTATGAGATACTTGAATGTCTTGACGACGAGCGCAGAAATGAACGCACCGCTCATAAGAATGATTTCCGCGAAGCAGTAAGAGAATATCATCTCGGAAATGCGGAAAGAGCACTGTGCATCTTTGAAAAGCTGGAAGCCGCATCCCTCAGCGACCCCGCACCGAAATAATATGCCGACACCATAAGAAAGAAGCTCGAAACAGGCGATCACGAACACAATGTTTTCAGATTTCTGAGCAAGTAAGAACCTGCTTTACCCGTTAAGCATCGCATCAAACTGCTCGTAAAGCTTTGCAGCCCTTTCCTCCGAGGAAGCCTTGCCGTAAAGCACCGCATTGCATGCCTCCTGAAATGCGTCCAGCATATCCGTATCCTCCATAAAGGGGTCAATGAGCGCCATTGAATCAATATTCGCACTCATCAGCCGGAATGCGTCATAGTGAAGGCCTTTAAGCATATCATGCTCTTCAAGATAAGCTCTTGAGGAACGGCTCAGCGGGATACCCTTTTCGATGCCCTGAAGCTCGGATATCTCGTCGCTGTTAAGGAGAAAATCCAGCAGCATCGCCGATTCCTCGGGATGCTCGGTCTTGGCGCTCACTGCGTACAGGGTCGCAGGCTTTGTATACCAGCCCTTAACTCCGTCGGTACAGCCTGTGTAGCTGCCCACGACTATCTCATTTCCGTCCTCACGAGCGGGACCCATATAATTTTCCGCATCGCTGAGCCACGCCACAGCTCCCGCATAGGTGCCGTTCCTGATATCGTTCTTATCAAAATATTCCACCTGCGGCATAACATGACCGTTTATAAGCCGAACGTAAAAATCAAGCATTATCCCGAGCTCTTCCTTACCAAAGCCGAGACTGCCGTCCTCCGACATAAAAGACTTTCCGCTTGTCTGTTCGGTGTACGCGGTCATGAAGAACATCGCAGATTTTGCAGGCATGGCAATTGGATAGACCTCGTCCCCCATTACTTCCGCCGCATCGAAAAGGTCCTCCCATGTCTCGGGCAGAGCCAGACCGTAACGGTCATATATAGTCTTGTTGTAATAAACAGTCTGAGTATTCAGCGCTATCGGAACGGCATTCAGCTTCCCGTTTCTTATGCCGAAGCTCAGCTCGCTTTCCGAAAACTGTGACAGGTCAAAGAGATCGCTAAGCTCATAGATATCGTAATATCCGTTTCCGTCGGCGGAATATCTGTCCAGCCATGAAAAGTTTATGAGCATCACATCGGATTCAGTGTCCGACATCATCTGAATATTATATCTTGTCTGATAGCCCGACCACTCCGAATAGCTGCATTTCACGCGGATATCGGGGTGGAGCTGTTCAAACGCCTTCACCGCAGCAAGAGTATACTCGGTGCGGGTGTCGTTCCCCCACCACGACAGGGATATCTCGGTGTACTCGTCCTGTGTGATGACCACAGGCTCCGAGCCGCAGGAGGTGAACAGAAGCATTGCCGCCGCAGAAAGTGATATCAGCTTTTTCTTAAGCATTCTTATCATCCTCCTTTATATCGCTGTAAACAGTGAACGTGTCCTTGCCCTTGTGCTTGGATGAATAAAGAGCCTTATCCGCACATCTGTAAAGCTCGGCAAAGGTCTTTCCGTCGTCGGGGAATACCGCAGTTCCGATACTTGCGGATATCTTGTAGTCGCCGTTTCTGCCCGTGTAATTGTCATGGAACGCTCCGCAGAGCGAACGGCATTTTTCATTGATAAGCGTCATATAGTCATGCTGCCTGTCTGCGGGAATGTTCAGCAGAACGCCGAATTCATCTCCGCCTATCCTTCCGAGACAGTCGGAGGCGGTAAAGGTCAGCCTTAAAATATTGCCGATATCAGCAAGGACCTTGTCGCCGTATGCATGACCCAGATTATCATTAACGCCCTTGAAGTTGTCCACATCAAGTAGGATTACCGCATGGCGCTCGCCCGCTCCCGCATTCTCCAGCATATATTCAGCGTTTTCCTCAAAGGACAGCTTGTTGTAAATGCCTGTAAGCCTGTCGATGTTAGCCTG
>JBJFHQ010000255.1:0-2146 GCA_051893755.1 Oscillospiraceae bacterium | reverse complement strand
TGAAAGGATGAATTTGTATGGCGCATCAGATGATAATCGTTCTTGATTTCGGAGGACAGTATAATCAGCTTATTGCCCGCCGTGTGCGTGAATGCGGAGTTTACTGCGAAGTAAAGTCCTATAAAACTCCCATAGAAGAGATAAAAGCCGCAAACCCTACGGGTATTATCTTTACAGGCGGCCCCAACAGCGTTTATCTTGAAAGCTCTCCAAGGATAGGCAAGGAGATATTTGAGCTGGGAGTGCCTGTGCTGGGCATCTGCTACGGCTGCCAGCTTATGGCATACCTTCTCGGCGGAGAGGTCTCCACATGCGTCACATCCGAATACGGCAAGACCGAGACCGAATACGACAAGTCAAGCGTTCTTTTCGGCAGCATAGCTGATATGCCCGAAAAGGCCGTTTCCTGGATGAGCCATACCGACTATGTTTCCAAGGTGCCAGAGGGCTTCAGGATCACTGCGCATTCCGCAAACTGCCCCGCTGCCGCAATGGAAAACAAGGAAAAAAAGCTCTATGCCGTTCAGTTCCACCCCGAGGTAAATCACACGGAATACGGTCTGAAAATAATAGACAGCTTCCTTAAAAATGTCTGCGGCTGCACAGGCGACTGGACCATGGGCAATTATGCGAAAACTGCAATAGATGATATCCGCAGAAAGGTCGGAGACGGAAAGGTGCTCCTCGCACTTTCGGGCGGAGTTGATTCCTCGGTGCTGGCGGCTCTGCTGTCCAAGGCTGTGGGCAATCAGCTGACATGCATCTTCGTAGACCACGGCTTCATGCGCAAAAACGAGGGCGACGAGGTCGAGGCTGCATTTAAGGACTGGGACATCAACTTCGTAAGAGTCAATGCCAAGGACAGATTCATGGACAAGCTCCGCGGAGTTTCCGACCCCGAGACCAAGAGAAAGACCATCGGCGAGGAATTTATCCGCGTATTTGAAGCCGAAGCCAAAAAGATCGGTAAGGTGGATTTCCTTGCACAGGGCACCATATATCCCGATATCATCGAGAGCGGTACAGGCGATGCAGCTGTTATCAAGTCGCATCACAATGTAGGCGGTCTCCCCGATTATGTTGATTTCAAGGAGATAATCGAGCCGCTCAGGCTCCTTTTCAAGGACGAGGTCCGTGCATTGGGCCGCGAGCTCGGACTGGCAGAGGTGCTGGTAAATCGTCAGCCCTTCCCGGGACCGGGACTTGCTATCAGGATAATCGGCGAGATAACCGACGAAAAGCTGGAGATCCTTCAGGACGCAGACTATATCTTCCGTGAGGAGATCGCAAAGGCAGGACTGGACAGGTCGATAAATCAGTATTTCGCAGTGCTCACCAACAACCGTTCGGTAGGCGTTATGGGCGACGGCAGGACCTACGATTACACGCTGGCACTCAGAGCGGTAGAGACCACCGACTTTATGACAGCAGAGTTCTCGCGCATCCCCTACGATGTGCTTGCTGCGGCTTCAAACAGGATAGTCAACGAGGTCAAGTCTATAAACCGCGTTGTTTATGATGTAACTACAAAGCCGCCTGCTACTATTGAGTGGGAATAAAATAAATTATCCCGAAAGCCTTGCAGTTGCGTAGCTGCGATAAGGATACACGACAGACAGTCAGAACATATTAAAGAATTTACAAGGTAAAAACAAACAAAGGACTTGTCACCGATAATCGGGGGCAAGTCCTTTGCTGTTGTATTATTCAGCCGACTTTTGCTTTCTCAGAAGTATCAGAAAATAAACGCCGCACAGAATGATCTGCTCAAGAGAAGAAGCCGGTGTTGCAAGACCTATGTGAAACAGCGATACTTCGGCACGTCTGCTCATAAGCCACGACACGGGAAGTCTTACGCCGAATGCTCCGATAATTCCTTGAAGCATAACAAAGGTGGTGCTGCCGCAGCCGTTGAAATATCCGATAAAGCAGAATAAAAACGATGTGAGCAGACAGTCTAAGGCGTAGGCTTTTAGATAATCCGCAGCCGCAAGTATTACTTCTTTGTCCTTTGCAAATATTCCTGCCAACAAATCCCCGTGGAAGAATGTAAAATACGCTATTATCACGCTTACCACTAATGAAGAACCGATGCCGCAAAGCAGAGCCTTTCTTGCACGTTCGGGCTTCTTTGCACCCATATTCT
>JBJFHQ010000254.1:2773-10058 GCA_051893755.1 Oscillospiraceae bacterium | reverse complement strand
GTTTGTCCACTGCGTTCACTTATTACTATTAACTTGGGGCTATTCACTTATAACTCCAAACTATTAACTGCTAACTAAAAACTATTCACTATTCACTCTTCACTATTCACTATTCACTAAAAATACAAAGGGACTGATAAAGAAATGAATGTAAACATAATCGCCACAGGAAAACTGAAAGAGGACTACCTCCGCGCGGCATGCGCAGAGTACGGCAAGAGACTATCCACCTTTTGCCGTTTTTCAGTTATCGAGCTGCCCGAGAGCCGCCTCGGCGACGACCCCTCCGACAAGGAGATCGCCCGAGCTCTTGAAGCCGAAGCCGAGCAGATACGCTCTAAGCTCACAAACGGCAGCTACAGCATCGCCATGTGCATCGAGGGGAAGCAGATAGCCTCCGAGGAGCTTGCAGAGCTGCTGGAAAGAGTCCCCACCGAGGGCAAAAGCACCCTGAACATCATCATCGGCAGCTCCTACGGCATCGCAGAAAGCCTGAAAAAGCAGGCAGATATGCGGCTGTCCATGTCAAAAATGACCTTTCCGCATCAGCTGGCAAGGGTAATGGTCATGGAACAGGTCTACCGAGGCTTCATGATAAACAGCGGCAAGAAGTACCACAAATAAGCGGGGGTCGGGTCCGCCCGACAGCGGCGGGGCAGCCCCGCAGCCATTGCCGCGTTTAGGGTATTTCAGCTTAGGTGACTTCCGCCCGCGAAGGTTCGCTGATTCCGAAGCACGGTAAATGACTATTCACTATTCATTATTCACTATTCACTATTATATGAACTTTCTATTAATTT
This sequence comes from Oscillospiraceae bacterium, assembly GCA_051893755.1. Classification (GTDB taxonomy): domain Bacteria; phylum Bacillota; class Clostridia; order Oscillospirales; family Ruminococcaceae; genus RGIG4694. The sequence continues at coordinate 9,258 of JBJFHQ010000254.1, read as the reverse complement.
TCTCACAAAACTTCCAGCCGCTTGACTTATTTGGTAAAATGTTATATAATGTAACTGTATATCGGCGTTTTGTCGGTAATAATGATAATTTATGTAAAAACGAAAGGACGTGAGGGCGATGATACAGGCCGCCGAGGCAATGGTTAAATGTCTTGAAAGAGAGGGTATTAAGGTCGTGTACGGCTATCCGGGCGCCGCTATCTGCCCTTTTTACGATAAGCTTTACGATTCCGATATCCACCATGTGCTTGTCCGCCACGAGGTCAACGCAGGTCATGCCGCAAACGGCTATGCCCGCATCTCCAACAAGCCCGCAGTTTGCGTGGCTACGTCGGGTCCGGGCGCTACAAATCTTATAACAGCTATCGCTACCGCTTACATGGACAGCGTGCCCGTTATCTTCATCACAGGACAGGTCTCCACCGACCAGATAGGCTCCGATGTGTTTCAGGAGGCAGATATCACAGGCTCTGCTATGCCGTTTGTCAAGCACAGCTATCTTGTGAAAAACGCTGCGGATATCCCCCGCATTTTCAAGGAGGCGTTCTACATCGCAGGCACAGGCAGAAAGGGTCCCGTGCTTATCGACGTTCCCTCCGACATTCAGACAAAGATGATAGATTTCGACTATCCCGAAACGATATCGCTTCGTACATACAAGCCCACCGTCAAGGGCAATCCCATGCAGCTCAAAAAGATAAGCGAGGCTATCGCTTCGGCGAAGAGACCCCTTATCTGCGCAGGCGGCGGAGTTTTCCTCGCCGATGCACGGGACGAGCTCCTGAAATTCACCGAGAAAACAGGCATACCCGCCGTTTCAACGATGATGGGACTTTCTCTCTATCCCACCTCTCACCCGCTGTACTATGGCATGATGGGCATGCACGGCGTGAATACCGCAAATGAGGCGGTCTCACAGTGCGACACGTTCATACTCATAGGCGCAAGAGCGGGCGACCGTGCGGTGACTTCTCCGAAATTCCTCGCAAGATCTGCGAAGATAATACATATTGACATCGACCCCGCCGAGATTGGCAAGAATATTGCTGTTGACTATCCGCTGGTAGGCGACTGCAGGACTATCCTCTCCGAGCTTGCCGAGATAACTCCCAAGGGCGACTATTCCGAGTGGACGGCAATGCTGTCCGACATTCAGAACCGGGTCCCCACCGAGGAGGAAAACGAGGGATTCCTGAACCCCAAGCTGTTTCTGAAGAGGCTCTCCGGGGAGATGCCCGAGAACACGATCTGCGTTGCCGACGTGGGACAGAATCAGATATGGACCTGCAACAACTTCGAGATGAAAAACGGCAGACTGCTGGTAAACGGCGGCATGGGCACCATGGGCTATGCTATCCCTGCGGCAGTGGGCGCAAAAATGGCAGCTCCCGATAATGAAGTCGTAGCGATATGCGGCGACGGCGCTTTCCAGATGGAGATGATGGAGCTTGCTACTATCATGCAGGAAAATCTTTCCGTCAAGATGATACTCATGAGAAACAACCGACTGGGCATGGTGCGTGAGCTCCAGACCAACAAGTATCAGGACAGACAGGCTGCGGTGCGCTTAAAGGGCAATCCCGATTTTGTAAAGCTGGTTGAGTCCTACGGCATCCCCGCCGAGCGCGTCGAGACCATGACAGAGGCAGCAGCAGCCGCTAAGCGCATGAAGGACGCAAAGGGTCCCTATTTTATCGAGTGCAACGTTTACAAATATGAAACTTCTTTATAAAGAAATCCCGAAGAATCAAGGATATAATATTAAGAGTAAGGATTGAGAACTATGAAACATACTATTTCAATTTTAGTGGAAAACCATGCAGGCGTGCTGTCACGCGTTTCGGGACTTTTCTCGCGCAGAGGCTTCAATATCGACAGCCTTGCTGTGGGAGAGACCGACGACCCCACTATCTCACGTATCACCATAGTTGCCGACGGCGACGAGCATACCGCACAGCAGCTGGAAAAGCAGCTCAATAAGCTGGTGGATACGTTAAAGATAAAGACTCTCGCTGCGGACGAGCTTCTGGCAAGAGAGCTGCAGCTTATCAAGATAAACGCTCAGCCCAATCAGCGCAACGAGATACTCACGATATGCGAGATAATGGGCGCAAAAATAGCCGATATCACCCCCACCACCATGACAATTGAGATATCCGACACCACAAATCATCTCCGCCATTTCAGAGAGCTTATCTCGGGCTATGGCATCAAGGAGATAGTAAGAACAGGCACTATCGCCATTCAGAAGGGCGCGGACACTATCAAAAAGTAAATTGAGAATGACCCTCACGGTCAATTCTTGATATATAAAATTTTATTGGAGGAAATCAGAAATGAATAAAATTTACTATCAGCAGGACTGCGATTTAAGCAGACTGGACGGCAAAACAGTTGCGATCATCGGCTACGGCTCACAGGGTCACGCACATGCGCTGAACCTGAAGGACAGCGGAGTTAACGTTGTTGTTGGTCTGTACGAGGGCTCCAAGAGCGCAGCTAAGGCTGAAGCACAGGGACTCAAGGTAGTTTCCGTAGCAGAAGCTGCAAAGATGGCTGATATCATCATGATACTTATCCCCGACGAGAAGCAGGCTGAACTCTATGAGAAGGAGATCGCTCCCAACCTCACAGCAGGCAAGACCCTCGCATTTGCACACGGCTTCAACATTCACTTCGGCTGCATCGTTCCTCCCAAGGACGTAAATGTCATCATGATCGCACCCAAGGGCCCCGGTCATACAGTAAGAAGCGAATATCAGGCAGGCAAGGGTGTTCCCTGTCTTATCGCTGTTGAGCAGGACGCAACAGGCGATGCTACTGACCTTGGTCTTGCATATGCACTGGGTATCGGCGGCGCACGCGCAGGCGTTCTCGAGACCACATTCAGAACCGAGACCGAGACCGACCTCTTCGGTGAGCAGGCAGTTCTCTGCGGCGGTGTATGCGCACTGATGCAGGCTGGCTTTGAGACACTCTGCGAGGCAGGCTATGACCCCAGAAATGCATACTTTGAGTGCATCCACGAGATGAAGCTCATCGTTGACCTTATCTATCAGTCCGGCTTTGCAGGCATGAGATATTCTATCTCCAACACAGCAGAGTACGGCGACTATATAACAGGTCCCAAGCTCATCACCGAGGAGACCAAGAAGACCATGAAGAAGATACTCTCCGACATTCAGGACGGTACATTTGCGAAGGAGTTCCTGCTTGATATGTCCCCTGCAGGCAAGCAGGTACACTTCAAGGCAATGAGAAAGCTCCACGCAGAGCACCCCTCCGAGAAGGTAGGCGAAGAGATCAGAAAGCTCTACAGCTGGAACGGCGAGGACAAGCTCATTAACAATTAATCGGCTATACATAATTTATTTACAAAGCGGTTCTCATTAATTTGCGGACCGCTTTTGTGATATAGTGAATAATGAATAGTGAAGAGTGAATAGTGATAAGCGGATTTTATGTGAATGAAGCCGCTTTGCAGCGGTGGGCGGGAACAGCTTTTCACTCATAACTCTAAACTTTTCACTCAAAACTATTAACTCATAACTTTTCACTCATAACTTTTCACTCAAAACTATTCACTCTTCACTATTCACTCTTCACTATTCACTATTCACTATTCACTCTTCACTAATCCAACAAAGGGAGGTTTTAATCATCATGCAACAGCTCCGCGACCCCGTCAATCTTCTCTACCCCACCGAGGATATCCGCCAAAAGCTCAAACAGCGCCGAAACGACCTGGCGGCACTTCCCGATACATATGCCGCCGACCTGCAGCTGGATAAGCTCTCGCGGTATTTCTCCCCCGAAAACTCCCAGTTCTCCATGAACATCTTCCGTGAGATGTGCACCGACCTCGAGGTGATAAACTACCGCCTTGACGCCATAGAGGACCTGCTTCGCTTCCCGAAGCTGTCCGCAAATCTCCATAAGACGGTGACCACTATCCTCGACAATCACCGTGAGGAATTAAGTGACAAGTCCGCTCCCGATACCTTTGCGGCGCTCAGCGCAAAGATATCCTCGCTGGACGTGTTCATAAGCTGCGTGGAGGACTTCTGCGAGTATTACGAAAAGGAAGGAAAAAGCGTTTCTTCCGAGGCGTTCAAACGCGTGTTTGCGTACTTTCTGGATATCAAGGCATCGAAGAGCTTCTCCGACCTTAAGTCCGACATGGCAGAGCTTAAGGAAGCCTTCTCCAAGAAGATACGCTGCGTTACAGTGGCGATAAATTTCAATGAGGAAATGCGTCCCGTTTCTGCGGGGATAGTGGGTCTGTCCGAAAATCAGGCGACAGAAAAGCCCTCAGTTTTCGACAGGATATTCTACCGCAATGCAAAGTACGCCGATGTGAACGTAAAGAATCTCCACAGCCGCTACATGGGCGATTCCAAGGACCCCAACGAGATAGACCGCAAGCTTTTCGAGGAGCTGGAAAAGGTCACCTCCGACTACATGGGCAGACTGTCCCGTGCACTGGACGATTACCGCTGCATCGACTATCGTGAGATAGCCGTCATCGACGAGCAGCTGTCCTTTTTGGACAAGGCGGCAGCTCTCGTTGAGACTGCAAAATCACGTGATATCGCCATGTGCCGTCCCGAGATACTCCCCATGGAAAGCAGGGAGCTTCATCTGAAAAGCGCCTTCGATATCAGCTTTTTCAGAAGCGCCGCCGCAGCCGACCCCTACAAAAAGGGGGATCTCCTTGTGGTGGGCAATGATATCGATATGGACGACAACGCCCGCTTCTGGCTGCTAAGCGGAGCAAATAACGGCGGCAAGACTACATTTGTCCGTGCTGTGGGCATATGCCAGCTATTCGCACAGTGCGGGATATTCGTCCCTGCGGCAGAGTGCAGCATCTCCCCTGTTAACTACATCTACACCCACTTCCCCAAGGAGGAAGAGGTGGGCATAAATTCCTCCCGCTTCACCGAGGAGGTCAAGGACCTGAAAAAGATAGCCGACAGCATCTCCGAAAGCTCGCTGCTGCTGATGAACGAGTCCATTCAGAGCACCACTCCGAGGGAGTGCCTCGATATCGCAGGCGAGTTCGTGCAGATATTCACCATGCTGGGCGCACGGGGGATATTTGCCACACATCTTGCAGAGCTTGCCCTGCGCATGGACGAGATAAACGCCGACCCGGACAACTGCTCCAAGGTGGACAGTCTCGTGACTACCGTAGACGAATCCACAGGCGAACGGCTCTATAAGATACGCCGCGGCATGCCGGGCGAGACAAGCTATGCGTCGGTGATATTCGACAAATTCGGCATCAGCGCCGAAGAGGTGCGCAAAAAGCTCCGCGCTAAAGTATAGAAAAAATCACCAGAAACAGCACGAAGGGAACTCCGCCGAAAAGTGAGAGTGCTGCTGTGAACAGGTTCACGGGAATAGCTATCCCGAAATATCCGCAGCAAAAGTACGCCGCAAGAAGTGCCGCTCCCCCTGTGAGAAAGCCTGTGAGTGCAGTCCTTTCGGGTTCCTTCGTCCTGCGGCAGAAGATAATAAAGCCCAGAATCAGGGCAGCTGCAATATATATCATATAACTCCTACATCATCACGTAAATAAGGGCGGCGATAAGCACAAAATCCGCTCCCTCCGAGGCAAGCAGCGCTATCAGCAGGATAAGCATGAGCCGCTCCGAATCGATGTTCCCGAATGGGAGCCGTATCAGCTGCATATCGGACGTATTTTCGCACTGTGCAGGCTTTTCGGGCTGCACAGGTACAGGCTCGGGCTCGGGCGGCTCGGGAGCAGACTGCAAAGCCGTATTATTTCGGGGCGGCATCGGGACATATCCGCCGTTGCTCATTTGGGTGTACTGTCTTGCCATATTGTTTCTGTTTCGCACCCGCTGTTCTGCGGCAGCTATGCCGTTATTCATATTATCCACCAGAATATCACCGCCTAAAGAAGATTCTCCAGATCATTTGCAATGCCGCTGTCCTTAAGTGCAAGGAAAATGGAATACATTCGCAGCAGCTTTATCGCCTTGTCTATTTTTTCCTGTTTGTCCGCACCCAGCAGCGGCTTCAAGGCTATAAGAAAATTGCGGTTCTTGTCGTTATCGCCTGTGCTTTGGATAACGGAGATAAGCTTCATCACCGTACCCATGTCGATACCGCCCGACTGTCCGCCATTTCCCGACGAATCGGAAGCGCCGCCCGACATGCCCAGCATGCCCATAAGGGCGGACAGGTCGGGAAAGCCATTTTGTGACGAGCCGTCCGCACCCTTCTCATAATCGGGGTCAAAGCTTTCGGTCGAGTCGGAGGAAGAGCCACTATTCCCGGAGGACATGCTGCCTGTGAGCATATCCGCAAGCTCTCTTATCTGCTTCATGCTTTCCTCGTCGCTCAGTATCTCGCCTATCTTCCCGGATAAATCGTCCACAGGCACCCCCCTTTTTGGTTTAGTGAATAATGAATAGTGAATAGTGATAAGGGGCGGTTTTTACTTAGCTGTCCGG
>JBJFHQ010000254.1:0-2673 GCA_051893755.1 Oscillospiraceae bacterium | reverse complement strand
AGTGAATAATGAATAGTGAATAGTGATAAGGGGCGGTTTTTACTTAGCTGTCCGGTTCATACTATTCACTCAAAACTGTTCACTAAACACTCTTCACTCAAAGCTATTCACTAAACACTCTTCACTCAAAGCTATTCACTAAACACTCTTCACTCAAAACTTTTCACTAAAAACTATTCACTATTCACTCTTCACTATTCACTATTCACTATTTTTTTCCGCCGGTGAGCTTGCGGTAGAGCTCCTGCGCCTGCGGGGTGCTCATTATGCTGTCGAGGAGCTTGGGGTTTTTCATGACTGCGTTGAATTTTTCCGCTTCGGCAGGCTTCATGTTGTTGATAGCGCTGTCGAATTTTCCCGCTTCCAGCTCTTTTCTGAGCTGTTCGGGGGACATGTTCAGCTTATTTCCCACCACGTTCAGCAGTGCGTTCATTTTCTGAGGGTCAACGTTGTTCATCTTCATAAGCAAGCACCTTCCAATTGTTTATAAAAAAATTACATATATAGACTTTTATTCTTATTAATTGTATGCTATAATAAGTAAAATTAGTATGATGAGTCTATACATTTTATTATATGATATGGAGTGAAAGCTGTGCGTATTATTGTCATGTCCGATTCACACGGAAATTTCAGTGCAGTAAGATCTATAGTCGAAAGGAATCTCGGTTCTGCGGATATGTTCATACATCTGGGCGACGGCGAAAAGGACGTTGCACATATTAAGTCATTATATCCCGAGATCGATTTCCGAAATGTCAGGGGAAACTGCGACAGCGATGAGATGCTCCCCGACAGCGATATTATCGAAGCAGACGGCGTGAAGCTGTTCTGCGCCCACGGACACAGATACACAGTGAGCCTCACTCCCGACAGGCTTTGTCTCGCAGCACGGCTGGCTGGCTGCAAGATAGCGCTGTACGGTCATACCCACGCCAGGGACTGCCGCTTCGAGGAAGGCTTATTCATCATGAATCCCGGCAGCTGCTCCTGTCCAAGAGACGGCAGCAAGCCCTCCTTCGGCAGCATTGATATCGTCGGCGACAGCATTGTTACGGGGATATTTGATGTGTGAGATAACAAGTGCGAAATATCCGCCCCGTCCCCGACGGGGCTTTTTACATCTTAAAAAGAGCGAAAAAGCAGCATTTTCGTATCCTGAATCACACGCGCTCTGTCACAGTACGGAGCGCTTTTTTGTGGGAAAATAAAAAAATTTGACAAATCCGTATTAAATGTGGTATAATAAAAGTGTGTTACTATACGAAGAAGCTTTTCCGCAGATTTATCGAAAATGTGCGGTCATAGGAGAATATTATGTTTGTTGACAAGGCAGTGATATATGTAAAGGCAGGCGACGGCGGCGACGGTGCTGTGTCCTTCCACCGCGAAAAGTACGTGGCGGCAGGCGGCCCCGACGGCGGCGACGGCGGCAAGGGCGGAAACGTGGTTTTTGTCGCGGACGACAGCATGTCTACTCTGCTGGATTTCCGCTACAAGCGCAAGTATGCCGCAGAAAAGGGTCAGAACGGCAGCGGCGGCAGACGTACAGGAAAAAATGCTCCCGACCTTATCGTGAAGGTGCCCCGCGGCACTCTCGTCCGTGATAACAAGACGGGACGCATCATCGCGGATATGTCCTCCGACGAGCCGCAGATAATCGCAAACGGCGGCAAGGGCGGCAAGGGCAATGCACGCTTTGCGACACCTACCCGACAGATACCCAAATTCTCAAAGCCGGGCTTCCTCGGCGAGGAGATAGAGGCTTCGCTTGAGCTGAAGCTTCTTGCGGACGTGGGACTTGTGGGCTTTCCGAATGTGGGAAAATCAACGCTGATATCCGTGGTATCGGCGGCAAAGCCCAAGATAGCGAATTATCATTTCACCACCCTCACCCCTGTGCTGGGAGTGGTAAGTGCAGGCGAGGGCAAGTCCTTTGTAATGGCGGATATCCCGGGGCTTATCGAGGGCGCTTCCGAGGGAATCGGTCTCGGACATGAGTTCCTGCGCCATGTGGACAGATGCCGTCTTATCATCCATGTTGTGGACGTTTCGGGCAGCGAGGGCCGGGACCCAAAAGAGGATTTCGAGATAATCAACCGCGAGCTCTCCAATTTCAGCGAGGAGCTGGCAGAGCGGCCGCAGATAGTGGCTGCCAACAAGTGCGATATGGCAGAGCCCGAAAAGATCGCCGAATTTAAGGCGTTCATCGCAGAAAAGGGCTATCAGTGCTTTGAGATATCCGCAGCCACCACCATGGGCACAAAGGAGCTCATGGACTGCGTAGCAGCGGAGCTTGACAAGCTTCCTCCAATAAAGGTGTACGAGGCGGAGCCTGCCGCCCGGATACTGGACGAAAATGCGGGCATGGGCGAGCGCTTCGAGATAACAAGAGGCGATGACGCAGTATTCTATGTGGAAGCGCCCTGGCTGGAGCATATCATGCGCACAGTGGACATGGACGATTACGAGTCTCTCCAGTATTTTCAGCGGGTGCTCAGAAACACGGGCATCATCGACGCTCTGGAGGAAAAGGGCATCAAGGAAGGCGATACCGTCAATATCTTCGGCTTCGAGTTTGACTTTGTATTCTAAAAGGGGCTGAAAATAATTTTATGGACAAGCATCAGGCGAATCAATACAGTCCCCTTGCGCTGGCATTCATGGGCGACG
>JBJFHQ010000253.1:0-2173 GCA_051893755.1 Oscillospiraceae bacterium | reverse complement strand
AGATACTAACGCTTCCTTGTTCTCTGCCATTTTACTTGACCATCCTTCCGAAAAAGTTAATGTATTCATACATCATTATACTCACATTATATCAGATTGTTAAAGATATGTCAATCAACAACGTATAATAATTTTGTAATGATTATCTTGATTTTGTGTGAATAAAATATATTTATGAGCAAATTGCACAAAGTTGTGGATAAAAATTTTTCACTAACTTGTGCAAAGGGTATAGACAAAATTGATTTTTTGTATTATAATATGAATATAGAGCAAATCAGATAAAAAACAATGACGATATTGTGCATATTTTGTCGGATTTGTCATGTTATTAATGAAGTATATTAAGCCAATATATTTTATATAGTATAATATACTTCAAGCAGGAAAGGCGGTCATTTTATGAATTTATCCAATCTTATCGCAAAGGGCGAGCTCGTGGACGTTTACGAGGATAACGGCAAGGCTGTGAAGGTATTTAAGGCAGATATGCCCAAGAATAAGCAGAAAGCGTTCAACGAGGCAATGGTTCACGCTACAGTTGAGGCTACAGGGCTGCCTATCCCCAAGGTTCATGGAGTATGCGAGGTCCCTGAGATCGAAGGCGCCTGCGCTATCGTCATGGATATGGCACAGGGCAAGACTCTTGCTCAGCTTATCAAGGAAAATCCCGATAAGTCGGACGAGTACATCAATATGATGGTTGATCTTCAGATCGATATCCAGTCTCATCAGGTTTACCACATCGGTAAGCTCAAGGACAAGCTCACTCGTCAGATCAATCGTCTGGACGATATCGGTGAAGTATGCAAGTACGAGCTTCTCGCAAGACTTGCAGGCATGCCCAAGCATACTAAGCTCTGCCACAACAATTTCAGCCCCGACCACATCTTCGTAACAGATGACGGAAAGGTAACTGTTATCGACTGGGTAGCTGCTAAGCAGGGCAACGCAAGTGCAGATGTTGCAAAGACATATCTTCTCCTGTCTCTGGATTATCCCGAGCTGGCAGACAAGTATCTGGCACTGTTCTGCGAAAAGACCAAGACCAAGAAGGAATATGTAACAGGCTGGCTTCCCATTGTAGCTGCCGCTCGTCTTACCGAAAAGGTAGAGCGTGAAAAGGCACTGCTCCTTAAGTGGGTAGATGTTGCAAACTACGAGTAATATCATCATATATACTGCCCTCTATTCCAAACAACAAAGTTTGTTTTGAATGCCGACAAAGGCGGCGGCAAAGTCAAGGATTTTGCAATAGAGCTTAGTATAACAGCACTTATGCTGCCGCAGTTTTTGCGGCAGCTTTTTTATTGAGCAAACAGAAAAAAATAAGGGAGGAACAAAACGCGTTCCTCCCCTTTTGTTGTGCATAGATTATGTATTTTTGCTGAGCATCTCAAAGTTGTAGCTTTCCAGCTTCTCGTTGACTATCTGCGAGATCTCCGCAAAAACCTTCTGATAAACACAGCATGCAGAGGATTCGGATTCCGACTGTGTGCAGACAAAATCCCCGTTGTCCTTAAGACACCTGCTCAGGCAGTAGTTGCCTTCAATGCTGTCGATAACGTCTCTCAAAGTTATTTCGGCAGGCGGCTTTGCAAGCTCATATCCGCCCTGCGCTCCCTTGTAGGATCTTACTATTTCCGATGCTACAAGCTTGCGCAGTATCTTCAGGGCAAATCTCAGAGATACGCCCGTTTTTTCCGAAATGCGTGAAGCGTCCATGCGCTCCTCCGCAGCGGCAAGACAGCCTGTGATCCTTACGGCGTAATCCGCTTCCAAAGTTATATGCATTCTTTACTAATTCCTTTCAGTTATCAATCGAGAAAATCCTTTACCTTCTTGCTGCGGCTGGGATGACGAAGCTTGCGCAGCGCCTTTGCCTCTATCTGACGGATTCTTTCTCTGGTGACATCAAATTCCTTGCCCACCTCTTCGAGAGTGCGGGAACGTCCGTCCTCCAGACCGAAACGCAGTCTGAGGACCTTTGCTTCACGGTCTGTAAGTGTGGAAAGCACGTCGTTGAGCTGCTCCTTCAGCAGGATAAGCGAAGCAGCATCCGCAGGAGCGGGAGCGTCGTCGTCGGGGATAAAATCGCCGAGATGGCTGTCGTCCTCTTCGCCGATAGGCGTTTCCAGCGATACGGGGTCCTGTGCGATGCGCATGATCTCTC
>JBJFHQ010000252.1:0-2184 GCA_051893755.1 Oscillospiraceae bacterium | reverse complement strand
CATTTTTCGACTTATAATGCTCCGCACTAAAGAGCTGCCTCGGAAATATACGCAGGCTGTCGATATCTGTCAGATAGTCTTGCAAAATTTATAAAAGTATGGTAGAATATGAATATGACTATCGGAAGGAATGTATCACTATGGGTAAAAACAATGTCAGAGCCGCTTCGGGAGAAAATGTCCACAAGGGACACAGAAAAAGAGTCCGCGAAAGATTTATACAGACAGGCTTTTACGGCTTCAATGAGCATCAGATAATGGAGATGCTGCTGTTTTACTGCGTGCCGAGAAGGGATACCAACGTTCTTGCGCACAGGCTCATCGACCGCTTCGGCAGTCTGTCCGCCGTTCTCGATGCCGGGATCGGCGAGCTTAAGGAGTTCGGTCTTTCGGAAAATGCCGCAGTTCTTTTCCGCATGATACCCGCAGCTACCGATCTCTATTTCAGCACCTCGCCTGCGGATATGATATACGATTCTCCCGAAAAGGTGATGAAGCTTTTCCGCTCCCTGTTTTCAAACGACCGATTTGAAATATATGTCGCATGCTTCAGAAACGATATGTCGCTGATAACCACAAAGCTGATATATGCGGGAGAACGTCACCCTGCGGATGTGAGCAGAATGACTCAAAAGGAATATTACGAGTTTTCCTCCCGTCCCGAATTTGAGGGCTTTCCCGTGGATAAATACTGTTTCCGCAATATCGCCGAGGCTGTTATCAGCTGCGGCAGCTCAAATGTGGTGACAGCTCACAATCATCTGTTCAGCGGTCCTATGCCCTACGACGATGAGATAGAAACGATCAGAAAGCTCCGAAATATCCTGAGCGCCCTTGAGATAAATCTTGCAGACCATATCATCGTCGGCGACGCTACGGAAATGCCTCTCAGAAACAACGATCTGTATGATATATTCAGCTGTGAAGACCGACCTGTCACGGATAACTTCTTTGAGCTGTAACTTCAGTTCCTCACAAAGCGTCCGTCGGAAGCATATCCGAAGCAAAACCTTTGACATAATATTCATAATTTCTTTATATCTTTCTTATTCTTTTACATTATAATTATATATTGTCGGACGGGGCATATCCTGCCTTCTGCCCGACGATATTATCCGGAGGCAGATGCTATGCACAAGCTTGAAAACGAGGTCACAAGGCTTATTGAGGATATCATGTCCGACTATGATTCGGGCAGGGACATTGATACCGTAAATTCCTTCGACCACCCAAATAAAGAGATCATCATCGAAATAGTGGACAAGCTCCGCAATATCATTTTCCCGGGCTTCTTCAAGAACAGCGCTTACCGCATATATACCGTGCGAAACAATATGACCATGCTTCTGGAGGATGTTCTGTATAATCTTATCAAACAGATAACTATAGTCCTGCCCTACGACCCGAGGTTTGAAAATACGGACGAAACGGCTATAACCTCCGAAGCGGAAAGGCTTGCCGTTTCCTTTCTGAATACTATCCCAAAGATAAGGGAGTACGTCAATACCGATCTGCAGGCAGCCTTCGACGGAGACCCCGCAGCCTTCAATAAGGACGAGATAATCTTCTCCTATCCGGGACTTTTCGCTATAATGGTAAACAGGATAGCTCACGAGCTGTATCTGCTGAATGTTCCCCTTATTCCCCGCATGATGACGGAATACGCTCACAGCGTTACCGGCATAGATATCCACCCGGGCGCTTCTATCGGAAAATATTTCTTCATCGACCACGGCACAGGCATCGTTATCGGCGAGACCACGATAATCGGCGACAACGTCAAGATATATCAGGGAGTTACTCTCGGTGCTCTTTCCACAAGAGGCGGTCAGAAGCTGAAAAATAAAAAACGTCACCCCACTATTGAGGATAACGTCACTATCTATTCGGGTGCCTCGATTCTTGGCGGCGAGACCGTTGTGGGCAAAAACGCCGTTATCGGAGGAAACGCATTCATCACCTCGTCCATTCCCGAGGGCGCAAAGGTGAGCATCAAAAATCAGGAGCTGAGCTATAATTTCGGCGCTTCACGTCCCGCAGAACGCTCGGAGCTCGACCAGGACGAAACATGGTACTATAATATATGATACATAAATAACCGCACGGACTTAAACAGCCCGTGCGTTTTTCTGTTACTTATCGTAATCGTCCAGGAAGCTATGCACTCCCAAATCGTCCTTGTAG
>JBJFHQ010000251.1:0-2187 GCA_051893755.1 Oscillospiraceae bacterium | reverse complement strand
AGAATTTTTCCATAAGCTCGTCATCGGTCTCGGCAACAGCCTCGGAGAATGCGGCGATAAGTCCGTCAAGACGGTAGTCCATCTTCTCGCTTATCTCGGCGGTAGGCATTTCGGTCTCGACTGCATTGCCCTTTTCGTCGTATGTATAAGCCTTCATCTCGATAAGATTTACATATGAAACGACCTTATGATCGCTGATAACAGGAACTATAACAGGGCACACGGTAGGTCCGAACACTGTTTTCAGATCGGTGAGCACATTGTAGAAATTAGCATCGGCGTCGTCAACCTTTGTGATGACGAACATCTTAGCCTTTCCGAGAGCGGCAGCCTTTTCGTAAGCCTTTTCGGTGCCGACCTTAACGCCAGACTTGCCCGAAACAGTGATAAGAACCGTATCTGCGGCGGTGATAGCCTCGATAGATTCGCCCTCGAAGTCGAACAGTCCCGGAGCGTCAAGAAGATTTACCTTGATGCCGTTATATTCAAAGGATGCCAGTGCGGCACTCAGAGATGCCTTGCGCTTGATCTCCTCGGGGTCGTAGTCGCAGACGGTATTTCCGTCGGCTGTTTTGCCCAGTCTGTCGGAGGCGCCTGCCTTATACAGCAGAGATTCTGCCAGAGTGGTCTTACCCGAGCCTGCATGACCTGCAATAGCTATATTTCTTATGCTTTCAGCGGAATAGTCTTTCATTGATAATCGCTCCTTAAATTGATTTTTGTGCATAAACAACAACAAAGCTGTCATTTCCATTAATAATTATACACTATTTATACAATTAATGCAATAGTTTTAAAAAACTTTTACGAAATACATTAAATACCGCACACTTTTTTGTACATAATAACAACAAAGTATTCTGCTGCCAAGAAATTTTATGTAAATTATGACATATTATCCATATTTTATCACACTTTTGACATGTTATTTTGAAGTATTTAAAAGCCTTGTTAAAAATGCTGCGGGAGCAATAGCAGATGTGATGTGCAGTCTGTCGATTTCGGACTGCAAAAAGCTTCTGCAAGGAAAAATTAATTCCGCTTTCGACTTGTTTTTTTAATAAATGGAGTTAAAATTACAGAATATAAAGCACTGATATTTCAGTACCGAGTGCAGAAAATATAGATATGGACCGAAATCACGGAAAATCAATGAGCAGCGTAAATACGCAATATATGAACAGTGCATAAATGATAGTTTCCGCATTACGGTCTTTTGCAAAGGAAAGGAGAGCTTTAGGCAAAATAATGAAAAAGGCGGTAAAAATTTTTTCCGTGCTTCTCTATCTGGCAGTTGCGGCGGCGGCAGCGCTCATTGTCTACTATAATATAATACTTCCCGACAAGTACTATATTACGGAAGGCGGAACGCTGGAATTCGACTCGTCCATCGGCGTTATGGCGGCAGCCTCCTCCACAGAGCTTTCCGAATGTGCGGCGGACTTTTCGGAAAGCCGCTCCGATGAAGTAAAAAGCGTTCAGCTCAAGCTTTTCGGGATATTTCCCATAAAGGACGTGGACGTCCGTGAGGTCTCCGAGGCTGCAGTCATTCCCTGCGGCACTCCCTTCGGGATAAAGCTGCTGACCGACGGCGTTATGGTCGTGGATATCAACAGCTTTGAAAGCGGCGGTCAGCTGGTATCTCCCGCCTCCGACGCGGGGATAAAAAAGGGCGACATCATCATCAGCGTTTCGGGAAGATCTGTCACATCGACGGCGGATATTTCCGAGGCTCTCTCATGCAGCGGAGGAAAGACCGTAGGTGTGAAAATACGGCGCAGCGGCGTGGAATCGGTGATCTTTCTGAGACCCGAGCTTTCCTCCGAGGATAACTGCTATCATGCGGGAATGTGGGTCCGCGACAGCTCCGCGGGAATAGGCACTCTCACGTTCTACGACCCGTCAAGCGGCTGCTTTGCAGGACTGGGACATCCTGTGTGCGACGTTGATACGGGCGAGATACTTCCGCTGTGCAGCGGCGAGTCGGCGGATGTCATGATAAGCGGCATCAAAAAGGGAACGGCAGGCTCTCCCGGCGAGCTTATGGGAGCTTTCATCACCGACAGCAGGAACGGCACTATCGAGATAAACAGCGAGCGGGGTCTCTTCGGCAGAATGGACAGCGCACCCGTTTTCGGCAGTGCAATGCCTATAGCAATGCGGCAGGAGGTCCAGACAGGCGAGGCG